>JBBRDW010000129.1:0-12753 GCA_038203525.1 Chitinophagales bacterium
ATAAAATCCTTTTGCATCAACCATTGGTGGCGTATTACTTGTTACAACAATTCCATCTTTTGTAATATTTATTTTTTCGGTTTTATTATCTGTTGTAATCTCAAAAGGTAAATCCATAAAATAATTATTGATCTTAACCTGGTATTTGTGATATCCTGTTTCCTTAATATTAATATCAAGTACATCCGTTGTTCGCAGGTAAAAATCGAAAAATGGTTTTAAGTTTTTGCCGGAAGCATTGCTGAATAATTGTTCTACGTCCGTGGTGGTAACAAAATTATCATAGGTATAAGCCGGATCAGTTGCCAGTTTTTTTAAAGTGGGAAAGAATACATCATCACCGATTACATATCTAAGGCTATGCATAAAAAATGAACCCTTTGTATAAATATCTCCTCCGGAATAAGTTTGTTCCTCAGTTAATTCTTCACCCTGTACCACCGCTTTTTTATTTCTTACGCCTCGTTTATGTCGGTCTATTATTTCATTGTAAGCATCTTCTCCGCCAAGTTCAAGCATACACAATGCCTCTGAATAGGTGGCTATCCCTTCCTGTATCCACATATGCGCCCAGTCTTTATTGGTAACCTTATTAGCCCACCATTCATGGGCATATTCATGAAATAAATTAGAAGAATAATTCTGGCCCCCAATAATTGTGTAATCAAATTTATTTTGAAAGGTGATCATTGTCTGGTGTTCCATTCCTGAATTCGGTACTTCTGCGATGCCTATTTTCTCTTTCGCCCAGGGGTATTCGCCAAAATATTTTTCCAGAATTTTTGTATCCCTGATTTTCGTTTCAATCAATTTTTTTGCGTGGGCTGTATCCATTTCCAATACATAAAAATCAACAGGCACTTTATTTCCGTTAATGGTTGTATAGCTATCACTCACCACTTTATATTTCCCAATATTAAATACAATACAATAATTACTTATGGTATAATTGGTTTTCCAATAAAAAGTTTTTTTATCTTTTTTTGTAATTACTTTTTGTAATAGCCCGGGCCCGGCTACTACAAGATTAGCAGGCACAGTGATATTTAAATCAACTCCTTCATTGGGCTCATCACTTGGGTGATCCTTACAGGGGAAATAAAGTTTTCCACCTTCACCCTGGCAATTAATAGCAATCCATGGATTTCCATTGGAGTCTTTTGTCCAGGTAAATCCACCATCCCATGGCGGCTTTACAGCAACAGGTGGTTCGCCGCCGTATTCAATATTTATTTTTTGTAGCCCTTGTTTAAATGCACTGTTGCTCGTGATATAAATTTTATCATCGCTTTGATTAAATTTAGCCGCTACATTATTTACTTTTATTTTTTCCACCTTCATCAGGTGTACTAAATCTAATAAGAGTGTATCGGTTTGTTTAGATAAATTCAAAGTTATTTCTGCATTCCCTTTTATGGTTTGACGCGCTATATCCACATCCAGATTAATGGTGTAATGCCTTATATCCATTATTGCCTGCAGGGGATTGAGCTTGCCTCCTGAGGTCATATAACTAATGTCGCGGGTTTGACTGAAAGAAATCTTCGGGCAAGAGACTGCAAGAAAAAAAATAATAAATTTTATCAGGTAGTTCAGCTCTTTTTTTTCATTTGTTATGTTACCAAAAAATTCCATTTCGAAAAATTTAATTGTAAAAATTAGAAGTGTGTTTCAATATAACTCCCTTCTTTCACATTTCTGCATTATTTGTTTCCTGAATCTTTATTTGCAGTTCATTAACCGGGTTGCGAAATGGTAAAATACTTTTTATGAGCCAGGCTGCATTACTACTATTTAGCCCAGTTGCGTCGCACTCTTGTACGCCTTGTTCTGGTTTCAACTTTGAACAAAATCCCTACTAATTATCATTCTATTTTAATAAATAAGATCGTAATTACTGAACTAAAAATAATTATCAGCTGGCATAAATAAATTATTTTTTTCTGTAAACGTCTATCTCATAAACCGACCAGTGGTAAGTTGTGTTATTCCCGGTTTGGGTAATTTTAATAAACCGTTCTTTCTGCGCAGGAAAGTTGATCGTTGTAATCCCTGATTCTCCTGATCCTTCAGCAACTGGTTTACCCCATTCAATTCCATTATTTGATACTGATACAGCATACTTGTCGGGAGAATCCCAGAGTGCCCACGTATTGTCGAGAACGATCTTATCAAATCTTTGTTGCTGCTTCATATCAATCATAAACCATTGGTTGGGGTGCTGCTTCGTAGTCATATCCCGCCACCCGGTCCAATGATCTCCGTCAATTGCATTGGCTGGCGCTATATTAATCAGGATGCTATCGCCACTGAAAAGAAAACTGCTGTCTCTTGTTGAGGCTGTTGCTGTCCATGATTTTTTATTCAGTCTTATTTCATCTTCAGAAACTGTTGCTTCGGGCTTTGGTGAACTAAGGGGCAATATTCCTGTTCCTGTAAAATTCCATGTGCCGGGAATAACATTAAATTTTATATAGTCTGTATCTTCACCGGCCCATGTTACACCTTCCATACCTCCTGTGTACCTACCAGTCCAGATAATTTTTCCATTTACGTCTATTGAACTGATAGTTGAGAATGAGCTTTTGGGTATTCCTATTATTGCATTTGTGTTTAGTGGTGAGTTCAGTTTAATTGAATATTTGGTATTTGTTTTTTTAATATCAACTTTCACATCACCCTTAATGGTCGGCACGGTAACATTAATAGATGTGAGGAACGCCTCCTTTGGAAAAACATGATAGATACTCCAGCCTGCTTCTACTGGCGCCACACCGGCAATATCCTGTGAAAGTAAAAGTACCGGCGGATTCCATCCATGATTTAGGGAAGAGGCTTCATCAAACGCATTTATCCGTGAGGCCCACCAACGATCATAATGCTCCCATAAAGTTGTGAAACTGGCAGGTATCATTGTCTTGTAACGATTATACATTCTTAACAAAGCATCTTCCTGCTTGCCCATTTTACAAAGCGCTTCAAAAACCCAACGGTCAAAAAAGCAGCTGGAGTTTGTATATTTTGTGAGAACGTTTTTATGTATAGCATCCCATTTTGATGGTTCTGCCAGGCCTGCATTTACAGCCATTGCATTCGCCCTGTCATCAGGCGTTGATACCTGCCATGACATATAATATTTGCCTTGCCAAAATGTTTTGTTGAAGGTGTTTTTTATATTTTCAAGTTTTGCGTTAATGGCAGTAGTATCTGAAGTGTGTCCCGTTAGCAACGCCATTTTCTTTAACGTCATCAGATCGATATACATGAAACAGTTTTCTATTACCGCCACATCTTTGATATCTTTCCCCCAATCGAACCATTGATTTTTTTTTGCCAAATTTATAGGTATTAAAAAGAAAGTTTTTTGTTGAATCATAAACAGTGGCGATTGATTGCAGATCACCAGTATGCATATAATAGTACCATAAACCATATTCGCCAAGAAATTCAAGTTGCTGGCCGGGATAAAATGTTGCATCAAGCGGCCTAAGCACAAGTGATTTACACAACTGATGCGATGCAGTATCAAAAGCATAAAAACACTGATTCAACTCTGGGGTTCCATCACCCCAAAACCCCACCCTTTCCCTATCGGGACAATCATAAAAATGGTCTCTCATACACAGATATGCGGTTCGTGCACCCTTCTTCCAAAGTATATTATAGTCATTGTCATTACATTCAAATGAACCCGAAAACTTAGTATCATAGCCCGTTTCGCGGTATTTTACTGCTTGCACAGTTACGCCGGCAGGTATGGTGTAAATTGCTCCTTCACCACTAATCCAATTCTTTGATTCATAAGTTTGATCACCTGATTTTGTTGTGTAAGTTTCCGTTTTTGTAAGATAGAGCACCAAAGGATTACTGGAGTTGAAACTGACGATTGCATCTTCGGGACTTTTTAATTTTATCCATGGCTGAAACTGGCAATTATAGGGCATTTGGCAAACCAACTTCCAGGGTTTGTTTTCTGTATGGGGAAGATCTTTGGATAAATATATATAATCCTTCAATCCATAGTCTTTTATTGAACGATTAGCTTCTGTATTATTTTGTGATTGGAGCGGTGAAGAGGCAAAGAAAATAATGGAAAGGATGAATAATATTTTTGAACACATCTGCTTAATATTTTCCTGTTATTTTTAGGTGGTAAGATTTAGTAATGATTTACGGATTGCCGAATAAAGAACCAACCGTACAAGAGTGCGACGCAACCGGGTTAAATAGTAGTAATGCAGTTTGGCTCAAAAAATAATCCATGCTATTTACCAGCTTGAATATTAAGTTTATTTTTTGCCGCTTAACAAACCTTATAAAAAGTTGCAGACTGCGATTCCAATTTTGCTTCAATTTCTTTTGCAGCAGCCGTTACAGATAAGCCACCTAAATTGGTGCAGCGTAAAGTATGATGAATTTCATTTCCTACTTTTTGCATTGTTTCAATTACTTCATCTAAAGGAATTAAATGATTGTAATCAGACAAAGCCATGTTAGCACAGGAGACTGCATTGGTTGCTGCCATTACGTTTCGACCGAGGCAGGGAGCTTCCACCCTGTTTCCAATGGGGTCGCAGATTAAACCCAACGAATTTTGCAATGCTAAAGATGCAGCAGCCAATGATTGGTTTAATGAACCATTTGCCATTACTACAATGCCCGCAGCAGCCATGCCTGCACCACTTCCGGTCTCTGCCATACATCCGCCAACTTCAGCAGCAAATGTGGCGTGCGCTGCAATAAACACACCGATTAAGCCGGCGGCTAATAATCCTTTTACCTTTTCATCTTCTGATAAGTCAAGCGATTCTCCCATGCCGATAATTGCACCGGGCAACGCACCGCATGATCCAGCTGTAGGTGCTGCAACAATTACTCCCATTGAACTTTTTACTTCCATCATGGCAGATACATACATGATGATGGTGTTATTGGCATCTCCGCCGGGCAAACGTTTTTTTTGTAATTGTTCTTTAAATTGTAAAGACTGGCTTCCTAAAATTCTATCGTGGTAATGTGTTCCTTTCAATCCCAGCTGAATGGCGTTTTCCATGATGTGTAAAATAGCACGCATCTTTTCAAACACTGCTGCTTTTGTAATGTTGCCTCTTTCACTTTCATAATCAATAGCTAATTCCCACAGAGAAAGATTTTTATCTTCATTGTAATGCAACATTTCTTCGCAGGTGATAAATGGTACTGTTCCATTTTTTCTTGCCATTATGGGTAGTACAGGTGCAAGCTTTTTAATGCGGTGTACTTCGGTAAAAGCCATTAACTCATTGCATAAATTATCGGGTAAAAATTGTTGCGCTTTTATTTCAATAAATGAATGATCACCGGGGTGCCATTCAACTGCATCAAAATCGAAAACCTGCTGTAAATAATCTTTTACATTTTCCGGTGTATCACAATAAATCAATGTTTCAAAATAATCACCCGCCATAGAAACAGTAGCCCCATCTATTGAAATAACTTCAACCATACCACCACCGGTTGATATTGCCACCATACGTCTGCATTCATCTTTCGAACTCAATGTAAGCTGGTAGGTATTGGGGTGGTTGCTTGCACTAAGCGGTGTAATTTCAATTTCAATTTTTATGCCTGCATTATTGATGTGTTCTGCAGAAGATTGTAGTCTTTCATCATAAGCTTCCCATCCTAAAAAGCCTCCAAATAAACCCATATCAGATCCCTGGCTTATATGCGTTGTTGCCAGCGAACCATACGGATCAAACTCAATTAAAATATGACTTATTTGCTCATCCATTAAATCGCGGCACAATCTGCCAATACGCAAAGAGGCGGCGCAATGAGAACTAGATGGCCCCCTCATTACCGGGCCAATTACATCGTTAAATATACTTGGGTAATTACTCATAGCAACGTATTTAAAGTTGCCATAAATCTACTGGTTATTTTTTCAAAACACCCCATTGTTTTTTCAATTGCTTTGAGTTTTAAAAGTGGACATGCAGAGCACTCTGAGTAGTGGACTATTTTTGTACCCAACATTTGTTTTTCATATCATCGTTCCTTGCGTCGCACTCTTGTACTTTCTGATATTTTATTGAGCTTTTATCGAAGCGTAGATTTTAGCGAACAATGATCCTGAAGAAGCGAACCCGGGCAGATTGAGGCACTTCGAACAATAAATAAATAAAGGTCTGCTACTCGAGTAGAGAATGTATTTTTTTTCACCTTTACTTTCAGATTCGCTTTGGTGAAAGCTCCCTAGCCTACAACTGCACAAGACTGCGACCACCGTCTTGGCGGGCAAGCTTCAAGGAACGATGCCATTTGTAAAAATTGCCGGGCACCAAATAATTCCTCTAAAGGGCTGGCTGCAATAATCTGTAAGCTTAAAGAAATTTGTTGCGCTATTTAATTAGCACACAAACTAAAAAGATGGATGGAACAGATCTGCCAGCTAAGGAATAAAACTTGAAAAAAGTAGTGCAGAAACAAAAGCCAGGCATAAAAAAAGCAAAAAAGCAGTTATGAAATGAACCATAACTGCTTTTGGTGACCTGGATTGGATTCAAACCAATGACCCACAGCTTAGAAGGCTGTTGCTCTATTCAACTGAGCTACCAGGCCCTGTTGCGGCGGCAAATGTAATTTTTAATTAGTTTGCACCCAAACCGAACTGAAAAAAGATGGATGTAAAAATAGAAGGAAGCTGGAAAGCAGTTCTAAATCATGAATTCTCCAAACCTTATTTTCAGGAAATAGCAGGCTATTTAAAAATTGAAAAGGCCCAGGGCAAAATAATTTACCCGCCTGGATCGCTTATTTTTAGTGCTTTTGATAAAACCCCTTTTGATAAGATAAAAGTTGTTATACTTGGCCAGGATCCCTATCACGGAGCCGGACAGGCCCACGGGCTCTGCTTCTCAGTTCAGGACGGAGTGTCGCTTCCTCCCTCTCTTCAGAACATTTACAAGGAGTTATACAGCGATACGGGCATTGCGGTACCTAAAACCGGCAATCTTACAAAATGGGCAACACAAGGTGTATTCCTGCTTAATGCATCCCTTACTGTTAAGGCAGGGGAGCCAATGAGCCACGCACGAATAGGGTGGGCTAATTTTACAGACGCTGTTATTAAAATAATTTCCGCCGAAAAAGAGGGGGTAATATTTCTTTTATGGGGCAGATTTGCACAGGATAAACAGGTACTTATAGATGAAACAAAGCACTATGTGTTAAAAGCCGCCCATCCATCGCCACTGAGTGCACACAATGGCTTTTTTGGATGCAGGCACTTTAGTAAAACCAATGCGTTGCTTGTGAGGAGTGGTTTAGATCCTATTGACTGGAACCCCGCAGGGTAAAAGCGAACTGCCGACGTTCGTGCCATAGAGCGTCTGTTTATAAAGTTGACTAGCCTGTTAACAGGCGTTCAGAAATTCGCATCATGCTGAAGAAAAGTTTAATAGCAGAAATGTAGAACGGCGCATAAAAAATTAATAATGAATAAACAAAATGATAAAGGCTCTTCAGCCCCATTTGCTGGATGGGGGCATGAAATTTTTGCCAGAATATGGGCGCTTTGGGGTGCTGCCTTGTTTATAAGTACCATGCTTATAGCTGACCTGTTTTATTTAACCTGCTTTTTGTTGAAAGAACCTTATAAAGCGAGGTGGCACCGCAATATTTCCCGGGTATGGATGTTGTTTTACCTGGAGTTGATACGATGCCCGTTAAAAGTAGTTGGAACAGAATATTTTAAAAAAGATAAAAACTACGTAGTGGTTTGCAATCACAGCAGTATGATGGATATTCCTATTACCACACCATTTATGCCTAGGCCAAATAAAACAATTGGTAAAACAAGTTTTGCCTATATACCGTTTGTAAATATTTTTTACATCATTGGCAGCATACTGGTAGACCGCAAAAGCACCAAAAGCCGCACCGACAGCTATAAAAAAATGAAGTACGTACTTGCCAATGGTTTTGATATGGTTATTTACCCGGAAGGAACACGTAACAGAACCGATGATCCCCTGAAACCCTTTTACGACGGTGCTTTCAAGCTTGCTGTCGAAACTGGCAAAGCAGTAATTCCAACCTTACTATTTAATACAAAAAAAGTTTTACCTGTAGATAAAGCATTCTATTTATATCCTCACAAAATGCAAATGCACTTTCTTCCACCGGTAGAAAGTACTCAGATTACCGCCAAAGAATTAAAAGAAAAAGTTTACCGGATTATGTGGGATTATTATGAGGCCAACCGATAGATTATATCAATAAGTTTGATACCAGCTAATCTTTTCATAGCATCATTGTTGCGTCGCAATCCGTTCATCACCTGCACATTAATGCTGCTTCAGCGTTGTGTGGTTGTTAACCCCGTAATGTTGCCGGACCAATCAAAAACGGTTGGTCTTTTATGCCTCGCATAAAAGACGGTTTTGCACTTTCTCACCATCAAATAATTTGATTTGTTTAAAACATTTCCTACGTTTCAATAAATAATTTTTTGTTATGTTCATTTTAAAAAAATTCCCCTTCTTTGCCAGAAGAGGAATTGAATATTATTCAGGTAAAATTTATCACCTTAAAAAGCGCAAGCCCAGGCATAGGTATCTACACTGCCAACAACAGCGCCGGTACAGTCTGTATTTGTATAACCGGTAGCAGTGCCTACGAGTGTATAAACTTCAACACATAAATCGGTTGGAACCGTTTTCTTGCATTTGGTATAGGCAATTGTTTCGCTTTTTATAGATTTCGCCTTTACATTATTTATTGTTTCGCATGTTGATGTTGCAGCAACTGAGCCTTTGCATTTGTAGCCAGGTCTGTTTCTTATATCGCCTGGGTTGGGACGGGCTGTATAATGAAATGATTGGTTACCCTGCACAATTATTGCTACTTCCTGTTTATCCTTTTTATTTGGGAAAGAAATCCTCCATTTATCTGGGCTTATTTTTTCAGCATTTAAATCAGCGCCGCATAAATCTTTATACTCCCTGGCAACATACAACTTGTTATCTGCTGCCGACAAATAGTAGGCGAAAACTTCCTGTATGCCCTCCCCGGCAGAATCTGTTTTAACGGAAATTTGTTGAGCTGGAGAAAGATCAGATCTCTTTGTGCAATAGACAAGCAAAAGAGCCAGCATAATGAAGCAACTACTCCACACGCTGATAAAGCGGAACTTTGTGTTCATACTTGTAGATTTTTAGTTAAAAGAACTTCAACTACTAAAGATAAAAATAAAAATAGCTTTTTAAAGCATATAAAAAATTGTAATAAACTTCCTAATATTTTTGATGAGAACCAGGTGTTTTTTAGCCAGTATCCGGCTCGCATAGTATTACCCACAGATTAGTACATGCATATCGTTTTCAAATAGGCTGATTGATGTATATCGTAAGGTTCTTATACGCCTGTACGGCGAGAAAAAAGTTCGGCAAAGAATTCGAACGTACAAGGGTGCGACCACCGCCAACCGGCGGGGAAGCTGCAATGAATGCTTTATGGATATTCAATTGCCCGGCTCAAAAATTATTTTGGCGTATTGTATTTTTTACGATAGAAATTGTGATACAACAACCTCAAACTTTGATCGTACGTGAAATATTTGTACATCCAGTTAATGAAAATCTGTAACTTATTTTTTACGCCAAGTATCAGCATCAGATGCAGCAGCATCCATACCACCCATGCAAGCCAGCCACCGAAATGAATTTTTGGTTTTGGAATATCTACCACAGCGAGATTACGGCCAACCGTTGCCATGCTTCCCTTATCCTGGTATTCAAATTCTTTCAATTTTTCTCCGCTGCCTTTCTGCATTATCAAAAAGTTTTCTGCGAGATTTTTTCCCTGGTTGATGGCAACATTCGCCACCTGCGGATGACCATGCGGGTACTTAGGCGTTTCCATATAAGCGAGATCGCCGAGCGCATAAATATGCTCACTACCTGCTACTTTGTTCATGCGGTCAACCTTTATTCTGTTGCCGCGAACGATCAGCGAAGGGTCAATACCCGGCGGCACATTTCCCTTTATACCCGCGGCCCAAATTACAATTTTTGCACCGATCGTTTCGCCGGTTGAAAGTGTAGCTATATCCCCATCATAACTTTTTACAACAGTGCCTGTTTGTACAGTTACTCCAAGTTTCTC
Source organism: Chitinophagales bacterium (assembly GCA_038203525.1). Taxonomy (GTDB): domain Bacteria; phylum Bacteroidota; class Bacteroidia; order Chitinophagales; family Chitinophagaceae; genus Limnovirga. The sequence goes on from JBBRDW010000129.1 coordinate 10,150, forward strand.
CAGGTATTTCCGGCTTTGATCAGAGCTTTTTTCGCTCATGGCTCCAAGCGTTTTGGGGCTACCCTCAATCAGGTAAATCTTCATTTGTTTAAAGTCGAGCTCCGGGTAATCTTTTGGTAAAATATTGTTGCGCATTTCTGCAAGTGCTCCACTCACTTCTACGCCTGTTGGGCCGCCGCCAACCACCACTATCGTCATCATCTTCTGCAGTTCTACAGCATTTTTTGCCATTAATGCATCCTCCAGATTCTGAATCAATCTATGTCGCAGCTGAATGGCTTCTACCGTTGATTTCATTGGAAAGCACGCATCTTTTAACTGCTCATTGCCAAAGAAATTCGTATCCGCTCCGGTTGCAATAACGAGCACGTCGTAATCGAATTCGCCAATATCGGTAAGCACTTTATTGGTTGTTGTCTTTATTTCCGATACTTCCGCCAAACGAAAGGTAATGTTCTTGCTTCCCTGAAAAGCCTTTCGAAGCGGAAAAGAAATATTACTTGCATCAAGCCCTGATGTTGCCACCTGGTAAAACAGAGGCTGAAACTGGTGATAATTATTTCTATCGATGAGTAAAATTTCAATGCCTTCTTTGTTGCTGAGGTTGTTTGCAAGCTTTAAACCTGCAAAGCCGCCGCCGAGGATAATTATTTTCATAAATCAAAATTAAGCTATAAAGCGCTTGTCATTTTCAGATATTATTGAAAGTTTCGGAAAATATAACTTTTGAGCCCGTCGGCCGGAACATTAATGAAGCCTTTCTTGCAACTTTCCCCACCAGTGCTGGTCGCAAAATTGTACAGTAAATCAATATTAGCATTCAAAATGCAGAAATGCGCTGCCATAATTTTTTATTGTTGATTAAAAAATATTTTTATCTTTGAAATTATATAAGTACTTATACAATTCTTATGAACTTCTACCAGGATATTGGATATCTCTTTTTTGGCAGCCGTTTAAAGAGGCTGAGTGAATCTTTTCTCGGCGATGTAAATAGCATCTACAAAAAGCAAAAGATTGGGTTCGATGCATCCTGGTTTCCGGTGTTTTATATTTTGTCGAAAAACAAAGAAGTTTCTATCCGTCATATTTCCGACGAATTGAAGATATCACACTCCGCAGCCAGCCAAATGGTAAGCAGCCTGCAGGAAAAGGGTTTTATCAAGTCTGTTATTTCTAAAAAAGACGCACGCCATAAAGCAGTAACTTTTACCGCCAAAGGTGAAAAACTACTGAAAAAAATTGAACCGGTTTGGCAGGCTTTACAGGATGCTATGGAAGAGCTTGCCGGGGAAAATAATAAAAGTAAAAAGTTGCTCGAAGCATTGACTGCACTGGAAAATAATTTAAAACAGTCCTCCATTTTCGAAAGAGTTGAAAAGAAATTACAATAAAAAGATTTCCGAAATGAGTTATAACTATTTGCCGCTCGACCGTAAATGGCTGAATTTTGAACAGGTAAAAAACTTGTTAGACTTTGACCAGCTTGTCTCCATCACTTTTGATGCACACGAACGTATTGTAAAATGCAGAGCATACCTAGATAAAAAAGTTGAAACTCCGGATGCATTATTTTACGGAATTAATACGGGTTTTGGTTTTTTACAAAATGTAAAAATTGGGAATGACCAGATAGAACAACTGCAATACAACCTGCTTAAATCGCATGCCTGCGGGCTTGGTGAAGAAGTGCCCAAAGCGATTGTAAAGCTGATGCTGATGCTGAAGATTAAAAGCTTAAGCTACGGCCATAGCGGTGTGCAGATTGATACGGTCAAACGCTTGATGGAAATGTATAATAATGAAGTGCTGCCTGTGATCTATACACAAGGTTCGCTTGGCGCTTCAGGTGATTTAGCACCGCTAAGTCATTTAAGTTTGCCATTGATTGGTTTAGGTGAAGTACACTACAAAGGCGATAAGGTTAAATCAGAAACAATAATGAACGAACTTGGCTGGCAGCCTGTGCAGCTAAAAAGCAAAGAAGGTTTGGCATTGATTAATGGTACTCAATTTATGAGTGCTTATGGTATGTACTGTTTGAAAAAATCAGAGCAGTTGCTGATGATGGCCGATTTAATTTGCGCCTTATCATTTGATGCATTTGATTGTATCAGCGAGCCATTACATGAAGTAATACATAACATCCGGCCACACAAAGGGCAGAAGGAAACTGCTGCAAGGCTTAGAAAATATTTAGAAGGGAGTGAGATTGGTGCGCAGAAAAAAGCACAGGTACAAGACCCGTATTCATTCCGTTGTGTGCCGCAGGTACATGGTGCAACAAAAGATGTTTTTGAAAATGTGTTGAACGTTTTTCTAACTGAAATAAATTCTGTTACAGACAACCCCAATATTTTTCCTGATGAAGATTTGATTGTAAGTGGCGGCAATTTTCATGGTCAGCCATTGGCATTACATTTAGATTTTCTGGCTATTGCTATGAGTGAGATTGCGAACATCAGTGAAAGAAGAACCTACCAGTTAATCAGCGGACAAAGGGAATTGCCTTTGTTCCTTGTTAAAGAAGCGGGATTGAACAGCGGCTTTATGATTCCGCAATACACAGCGGCAGGAATTGTAAGCGAGAATAAACAATTATGT
>JBBRDW010000130.1:0-12422 GCA_038203525.1 Chitinophagales bacterium
CTTCTGCTGAAAATATTCGAACCTTGCACGAACAATTTTTCCAACCTTTTCGCCCAATGAATTGATATCAATTTCTTCCATATATTTCAATGTAGCAAGAGATGCGGCGCAGCAAATTGGGTTGCCCGCATAAGTGCCGCCAATTGTACTTGGGCCTGCACTATCCATGATGTGTGCCTTACCCATCACAGCAGAAATCGGCATGCCGCTTCCCATTGATTTTGCCCAGGTAGAAATATCAGGAATTACATCGTAATGTTCATAAGCCGCCCATTTACCGGTGCGGCCAAAACCACTCTGTACTTCATCAAAAATGAGCATGATGCCGGTTTCATTGCAAAGCTTGCGCAGTTTTTTTATATAAGATTTTGGCGCTACATAAAACCCACCTTCGCCTTGTACCAACTCAATAATTATTGCAGCAACTTCTTCTGCACGCACATTTGTTTTGAAGAATTCTTTTAGTTTTTGAATTTCATTTTCAGAAAATTCTTCTTCCGAAATCACTTCTTCTTTAGCTCGGTACATGGGGAAATTAATCCTGTACACTTCCGGTGCAAAAGGCCCGCAACCAGCTTTATAAGTTACTTTGGAAGTAAGCGTCATACCCATCATTGTTCTTCCATGAAAGCCGCCACCATACGCAATAATTGCTGTACGTTTTGTTGCCTGTCTTGCAATTTTAATTGCGTTCTCTACTGCTTCTGCCCCGCTGTTCAGGAACATTACTTTTGTTGCATCACCATGTGGCAAAAGCTCAATCATTTTCTCGGCAAGGTCAAAATATTCTTCATAGAGTGCCACGTTAAAGCTGCTGTGGATAAGCCTTTCAGCCTGCTCCTGAATTGCCTTTACTACAGGTGCCGGACAATGGCCAGCATTCAATACTCCGATTCCACCGGCGAAATCTATCACCTCTTTTCCATCAGCATCGATCATGATTGCGCCATGTGCATACTGCACTGACGATGGATTGAAAATGCCCAAACCATTGGGCACGACTTTTTTTCTTCGTTGATAAAGTGATTCCTTTTTTGAGATCATTTCTGCAATCTGTTCCATATAGCAATATTTTATTTGTGGTCTGTATTTATGTTCATAAATGAATCAGATGTACAAGTGTGCGACGCAACGATGATGCCATGAAAAATTTCTTTGCCCGGTCAATAAAAAACTCATACACCTACATACACCGTTTTTAAATTCATAAACTCTTTTATTCCGAATGATGAAAGTTCCCTTCCATAACCCGATTTTTTTATGCCACCAAAAGGATAACGGGCATCCGATTTTACCAATGAATTAATAAACACACCACCTGCATTTATTTCTTTTGCCATTTGCTGTGCTTTCTCTATATCTCTTGACCAAATGGCCGCGCCCAAACCATATCTTGAATCATTGGCAATTTTTATTGCTTCTTTTTCATCTTTCGCTTCAACGATCGCAGCCATTGGACCGAATGCTTCTTCATCATAAGCAGGCATACCAGCATGTACATTGGTTAATAAAGCAGGTTGAAAATTGCAACCATTTCTTGATCCGCCTAGAACAAGGTTTGCACCATTTTGAATGGAGCCTTTTAATTGCTTTTCTATTTTTTCTGCAAGATCAATTCTCGCCATCGGGCCGGTTGTAATTGTTTCATTGAAAGGATCGCCTTGTTTCAGTTTGTTGATCTCAATTTCAAGCTGATGCAGAAAATCATCCTTTGCTTTACCAACTGTTATAAAACGTTTTGCGGCGATACAACTTTGCCCAGCGTTCTGCATACGTGAAAGCGTTGCCACTTGCGCAGCTTTTTCCATGTCTGCATCTTCGAGGATAATTAATGGATCACTCCCGCCTAATTCTAAAACTGATTTCTTAATGGCTTTACCTGCAATAGCTCCAACCTGGGAACCTGCAAACTCGCTGCCAGTAAGCGTTACACCCTGCACAATATCATGATTAATGATTGATTCAACAGCATCTACATCTACGATGAGTGCTTGAAAAACGCCTTTTGGAAAACCTGCTTCCAGAAAAATATTTTCTATGGCAAGGGCAGTTCCGCAAACATTCGGCGCATGTTTAAGTAAGCCAACATTACCAGCCATTAAGTATGGAGCAGCAAAACGAAACACCTGCCAGAAAGGAAAATTCCACGGCATGATTGCAAGTATGGCTCCAATCGGATCGTAACGCACATAACTTTTTGAAGCATCCGAAGGCATATCAACTTCCTGTAAAAATATTTCTGCATGTTCAGCAAAGTAGCGGCAGGCAGTAGCACATTTTTCTACCTCTGCTTTTGCTTCGCGTAATGTTTTGCCCATTTCCCGTGTAATAGTATTTGCATATTCATCACGCTTTGCAATAAGGATATCTGCCACACGCATCATCAATATATTACGTTCTGTAAACGATGTTTTATGCCATTGCTGAAATGCCTTTCCCGAAAGAGTAAGACAATCGTTAACTGTAGCAGCACTCATAATTTCATACTCGGCTACCACTTCTTGTGTAAATGGAAATATTGATTTAAAAACGGGCATTTTCAGTTTTAAGTTTATAGTTTTTAATAAAGCCTAATATCCCGGATTTTGTTTTACCACTTCATTTGTAGCACTTATCTCACGCTGCGGAATAGGCATGATAGGGTTAACCCCAGCGCCAAGTACTTCTTCCACTTTCCCTGTACGAGCAAGATCGAATAAACGGGTACCCTCAAAATTTAATTCGGCACGGCGTTCATCAAGTACTGCACTTAAATAGCTTTCATCATCCGGAACATCTTCTGTTGTGAGATCGCTCATCCCTCTTGATTCGCGGATGGTATTCAAATCAGCAAGACCTTCTTCGCGGCCCAATGCTTCAGCCCGGATCAAATAAATTTCTGCCAGACGAATGATGTATGCTGAATTATCTTTTGTTGTTTCTCCCCTATATTTCTGTGAACGGCCGTCCGGATTGATGCTAACATCATTGTTTACAAAATCTACAAGTTGTGCACGTTTATCATCCGGCCTGTTTTCAAAAAATGTATTTAGATCTGCATTGGCAATAAAAGTTACATCGCTGCGCAGTGCATCATCGCGCAAGTAAGTGGCTGCATTAAACGCACTGATATTTTGCGGATCGAACTTAAGTTCGAAAATACTTTCGGCAGTTAATTTATTGGTATATATTTTTTGAAAATCATCAGGGCCAAAGAGTTCAAAATTTGAATCATCAATAACAGCGGTTGCTGATTGTACAGCATCACTCATATCACCATGATACAGGGAAATCCTTGCCAGCAAAGCGTTTGCGGCAGCTAATGAAGAATACTGGCTGCCCTGGTAATTATTGAATAAAGTAGTTGATTGTTTAAGATCGTTAATAATTTGCTGATAAGATTGTTCCACTGTGCTGCGTGCTATGGCTTGTGAAGGCGCATCATTTCCTGTTACGATTGAAATACCATAGTCCGATGATTTATCCCAATGCTCGCCCCAGAAACGCAGCAGATCAAAGTTGGCCAATGAACGGATGAATAATGCTTCGGCAAGAATATTATCATGCTCAGTGCTTTCAAGTTCCGGTACCTGGTCAATATTATTGATGATCTTATTTGCTGTATAAATTGTGTTGTATACAGCGTTATAAGATTGCTGTATGTAAATATTTGTAGGGCTAATGGTTCTGGCAGCTATATCATTTAAGTCTATTACATCGTAACCACCGGTTGTGCCGTCATCTGTATAACATTCGGAGATAAGAGGGAAATAGCCACCGTAATAATTTCTGTCCTGCAGGGTACTGTACATACCTATACGTGCATTGCGCAAACCTGCAACGGAAGTGAAAATGGTATTATCTCCTACTTCATTTGGTGAGACTGTATCAAGAATTTTTTTACAGGATGATAAGAGGACTATTCCGGCTGCGATTGTGATAATGTGTTTTATATTTTTCATAAATCTTTTATTTCTGATGTATGATTTATTAATCTCTGATTTTATGATTTCTAATTTTATGTTACCAACTTTTGAATCTTTAATGATCGCCTGTTGTGTCACTCACTTGTACTTTCTGAATTTTATTCAACTTTTTCTCACCACATAGAAACAATAGGTTTACATAGGCCTATGTGGCTTTACTATGTTTCTATGTGCCTATGTGGTGGTGTATTTTGTTCAGCTTTGAATCCAATCGTACAAGAGTGCGACGCAAGGAACGATCCACAAAGAACTAATGCCCGGCTCATCCTTCGACTTCGCTCAGGATTTATTTTAAAAATTAAAGTTTACACCAAATGTAATCGTTCGTGCCTGCGGGTAAGCTGCATAATCTACACCTGCAGTTTGTTCGTTGGAACCACCGTTTGAACTTACCTCAGGATCAAACCCATAATACTTTGTAAACACATGCAGGTTTTGCACCTGTGCATACAACCGCAACGATGTATATGCTTTTGTTTTCTTCGGCTTTAATGTGTAACCGAGATTGACCGTGCGTATGCGAAAGAAAGATGCATCTTCAATAAACTGCGATGAATTTTGCAGGTAGTTTTGGAAGATGAGCGAAGCTCTCGGAATATTTGTTTTATCGCCCGGTTTCTCCCAGCGTTTGTCGACGATGGTTGCATTGTTTGCATACACCTGGTACAGAATTCCGTTCTCATCCCAACCCTGATCGCTCCAGCCAAGTGTCTGGTAAGTTGACTTAATTAAATTGTACACTTTATTACCAGCACTAAATTGTGTGGCGATAGACATATCCCAGTTCTTATACTTGAAATCGTTTGTAAGGCCACCAAAATAATCAGGCGTTGCTTTACCCAGCACACGGCTGTCGGCTTCATCTATAACGCCGTCTTTATTGAGATCGTCATACATTGGATCGCCTGTTTCAGGATTTACCCCGAGATATTTTATGCCCCAGAAAGACCCTACCGATTCACCCACTTTTAAAATATGCGTTGGGAACAAATCGTTGTAAGCACTTACCAATTCATTATCCGTATACAATGATTTGATCTTATTTTTCAGGAAACTGATATTGAAGGATGCATTCCATGAAAAGTCTTTTTTCTTAATGATATAGGCATTTAGTGAAAATTCTACGCCCGAGTTTTCTACGTTGCCGGAATTAATGGTAAGTGATGAAAAGCCTGATGTAGCAGGTAATACAGCTTCTGCGAGTAACTTTGTTCTGTTACCTTTAAAGTATTCTATAGAACCGCTGATCCTTCCTTTCAGTATTTCATAATCAACACCAATATTGAACATTTTATTACGCTGCCAGGTAAGATCGCTGTTACCGAGATTTCGGGGACGTAAACCTGCGTAGCCGTCATATCTTCCGGGGGCCCAGTAACTGAGGTATTGAAAATCTCCAATTTCCTGATCGCCTGTTAAACCATAACTCACACGCAGTTTAAGACTGCTTAACCATTTGGAGTTACTGAGAAAATTTTCTTTGGTAAGTATCCATCCTGCAGATGCTGCGGGGAACAAACCCCAGCGGCCTGAGGGATCAAAACGGGAAGAGCCATCGTAACGTGCGCTAACAGAAAAAAGATATTTGGAATCGTAACTGTAATTGGCGCGGCTGATAAAGGAAACCAATCCCCATCCGGTGTTTAAATCGCCCGCTGCCGTAATGGAAGAGGCACTTGAAATATTTTGCAGTCCGCTACCTTGGGGGAATCCCTGTCCGCGAATAGAGGATGCATTGATCTTGGACGATTGTACACTAAACCCTCCTAATACCGTTAAATCACTTTTACCAAAACTGTTTTGATAAGTAAGGTTGTTTTCATTGATCCAGGTAGTATTCCTGTAATTACCTTTGATTGCTTTACCACCAACAGCAGAGCCATCTGTGGTGATAGGGTCGAAGAACTGATCATCAGTAAGGTTTGAATAATCGGTGCTGAATGAAGTCCTGAACTTTAAATTTTTTACTACATCAATATCGGCAAATACAGACCCAATAAAGCGGTAGCTAGAAGTATATGCTGTAATTTCCTTTGCAGATTTTACAGGATTATCGCTTAACCAGCTTGCCTGGTATTCTGTGTAATCTGTATAGCTGCCATCGGGGTTATAAACAGGTTCAAATGGTGATGCACCAATTGCGTTTGTTACAGTACCGGTATAAGTATCATCATTAAAACTTCTTCTGTTGCGGCTGTAAGTAAAGCTTGCACTTGCACCTATGGAAACATGGTCGCTTACTCTGTTATCCAAGTTAAGGCGGAAGGTACCACGCTTATAAAAATTTTCAATTACAATACCCTGCTGATCGAAATAATTGCCGGCCATAAAGAATTTTGTTTTCTCATTTCCCCCCCTTGCAGATAACTGAATATTGCTTATTGGTGCTGTATGAAATATCTCGTTTAGCCAGTTAGTGTTTACGCCGGTATTCCATGAATCCGGTAAGGGACTGGTTAGCACATTTGGATCGAACCCATCACCAAATAAGGACGGATCCTGCTGGTATAATTTGTAATCCTGCGCCTTCGCATCTTCCTCCAAGGCAACCAATCTTTCACTGCTTAAAAAAGGAATTTTGCGGGCAACATTTTGAATGCCAGTATAGCTGTTAAAGCTAAAATCTGTTTTACCACTCTTGCCTCTTTTAGTGGTAATGAGTACTACACCATTGGCAGCACGTGCCCCATAAATAGAAGCAGAAGATGCATCTTTTAGTACTTCCAGTGATTCAATATCATCTGGATTTATGTCTGCAATTGAACTGATATTTTGCCCCTTTCCTACTTCTTCCCCATCGGTATTGTACGAAGTGGAAAGCGAAGAATTACTTTCGCTGATCATAGGCACACCATCCACTACATACAATGGATTACTTGCGCCACGCACACTTACCAATAAGCCCGCACCGGGTGTTCCTGATGGTGTTGTTACCAAAATGCCGGCAACTTTACCCTGAATGCTTTGCGCAATGTTTAAGACCGGCTGATCTTTAAACTCTTTATTGCGCACACTTGAAATGGCGCCAGTTATATCACTTTTCTTTTGTTTGATATAACCGGTAAGCACTACTTCGTTAAGAACACTTACGCTTTCTTCCATTTTAACGTTAAGGTTGTCGTTGGTACTGTTAAACGCAACTTCTTTTTGTGCGTAACCAACATTACTGATAACAAGTATGCCACTACTTTCTTTAACCCTCAAAGAAAAATTGCCCTCGGCATCGGTAAGCGTTGCTTCATTCCCTTTGCCCTTAACTGTAACTGATGCGCCAGAAAGCGCAGTGCCATCTTTAGCGGTAACTTTTCCTTTAAGTAATGTGGCGGCAGCCTGGGCAAAAGATTGTTGAAAGATAGTGGCTGCAGTTAAGATCAGCAGTAATAACAATTGTCGTTTACAATTCATAAGCGTTGGTTTGTTTGTTTTTCTAAATAACGGCAGCAATGTTATTTAACCCAAATATCTTTAACAAGGTCAAGATCGGGTTGTGCTATTTTAAAAACTTTAAGGTACATATTTGTATCTGTTTCATATACACTGTCAACAGTATGTATTTTTTCCATTAATTGTATCAGGTGGTTATTGTCTCTGCATTGTACATTTAGTTCAAGATCGTATTTACCCGAGATCATTGCAAGAAAACTAACCTCTGGAAATGCAGCCAACTTTACGGCTGCAGCCTGTATATTCTTTGCAGGCTTTACGGCAATGAAAATACGTGCATAAGCGTGAAAGCCAACTTTATCAGGGTCAATTCTTCCAATAATTTGTACTGTTTTGTCTTCCGTTAACCGTGCCATGCGATTGCGGATGGTACCAATAGATACGTCCAGTTTTTTGGCAATAACGGTGAGCGACATACTGCCATCTTTCTGCAGTTCCCTTAAAATAAAGTAGTCAAGCTCATCCAGCTTCCCATCCATTTTATTGCATATATTTTATAAAATGATCCATAAAAGTATTATATTTTTATAATTCGCCAAATATTTTACACATTTTTAATTATAATAACCAAAAAGTTTTCTTGGATTTTGCAGCATTTTTCCTCCTTTCAGGACGTAGAATAATTGATTGGAGTATTTTTTTATGGTTGGTATCTTTCAAAGAAAATAGCAGCAGGTATAACCAATTAGCTGTTGGGGGTAGTTTTCGTTTGCAGGGGTGGTTTGCTGCTTATTGTTTTGAACGCACAGGAGTGCGACGCAAGGAACGATGAAAAGCAAACCAGAAGCCGGGAACAAAAATTGTATATATATAAAAAATTGTTTTGAACTTAGCAAATGCCCTTTTTGCCAGATAATTTTTAAGAAGATTCAGTATTCGGAAATATCTTTTTGCCTTCTTCTGAAGACATCGTTTGCCAGGCAATATAATAACCAAGCTCCCGGTATGCTTCAAACTGTTTTTCGTCAAAAAACTGGTCGGAGGTTGATTGATGCGGGAAGGATGGATTTAATCCTTTATAACTGAAAACATCTGTTGACATGTCTTCAATCATCGCCAGCTTAATATATACCAGCGTACCAAGAGAATCGTCTGCATAAATAATTTTACCAATAGCAAACCCGGCTTTCGCTATTCCATATTTCTTTTGAAAAAAGCTGTCACCTGCAGTACCAGGCAAAATATTCCCAATTTCGTAGCCCGGGTTAAATGAAATTTTTACACCAAAATCTACACGTACTTTTTCAATGGCATTGGCCAGGTCATCAAAATTAAAAACGGGGTCGGCACCGCCATCAGAAACAATTATAAGGTTAACCTTACGCCTGATCAGTTCATACAGCGCAAGATTTTCATAATGTCCACCATCCGATAGCTGAATATGACGGCTTGTTTCTTTAAGCCCTTTTCTCAATATTTCACTGGTTAAACCGGGAACGAAAAAATTTGGCGCACCTAAAGTGTTTTTCTGTGCCGGATTACTTGCCCAATAACCCAACCGCAAATTGAGCATTGACAGTAAAATTGAAACCACCACATTGCGTGTAACCCCAGCCCCTGAAACGGCAGCTCCAGGGTTTAAAGCAGCAGCCGAAGTAGCCATAGCAGTTGCCAACGTTATGCCCCTTGTCCCCTTTTTTTGATAAAGCCGGGTAGCTTTCCACCCTGTGGCATCGCAACCACAAAATAGTCTTGAAATAATAAAGTTATCTCCTCCCCTGCCACTGTAATCAACCTTTGGCGAGTTAGCTAAAATAACATTCGTGTTGATGATATGATAAGGCCTGCGGTTGTCTTCATCGCACATATCTTCCATAAGCGCAGCATCTGCTTCAGTCGCGGGCTCCCAGCAATTGCTATCTACCGCGCTTTTATTTGGCATAAAGGCCTCCATTAACCTGTTGCGCCATATATGATGTGGTCCAAGTACATTTAAATTCACAAAGCGCCCGAAAATGATTGATGCGATTACAAGAGCAATAAATAAATACGGGCTGCCCATTTCGAGGTTTTTACCTAAAAAAAGTTCTGTTGCTGCTAAGTACGCAAAAAGTAGTACGCCATAAAATAATGCAATGGCCCCGGAATAAATCATAAGGTCTGAAGTAACACCACTGTTTTGTTCTTTGCTATGCGCTTTTTTATACTGCCATAAGCCTACAATTGAACCAAACAAAGTAGAGCCGCTCGGTACTAAATATTTGGCAGCTCCAGCCATAAGAGAAGTAAAAAAGGGCAGCGAACCGAGTACAAAACAGGCTAAGCTTATTTTAAGCAGAAAGCCAATCAGCTCTTGTCCTTTTATAAAATTTACATAGCGGTCTTTTACGGCTTTGTTACTACTGGAATAAGTTTTTATAGAAAATAAAAAGCCCTTTAACACAATATAAATCAAAAGCACTATCCCAATAAAAAGCATTACACCTGCCTTGAGCGCTTCCATCTCAATATCCATTTCTGTAAACGTATGCAGCATTGTAATTTGGCTGAAATATGGGATTGCATAAGGCCAGATAAAGTTCACCAATTTGTATAAGAGCCACAGCGAGGTAGTCATTGCAATAGTTAAAAAACTAAAATAAACGAACAACGACATCAGCATGCTCCTGAGCACAACCGCCACAAACGAAACCATATCCAGCGCAGGTGTGGGCGCAAGATATGAGCCGTGCTGCCTGATAAAATCAAGTAACTTATTATCATCTTCATCAAGCGGGTTATCTTTCAAAAAAACGCTGTCTTTATCCCTGTGCTTTCCACGTCTGCCCAACGGAAAATTTTCTGAAATTGTTCCTGCACTTCCCCCTCCCTGTTTGAGCGCCCATGTAAGTGCAGAGCCTAAGTATCCGCCACCCGAAACAGTAGACATATAATCCATCCTGTGCAACTGGTTATTTGCTACAAGTGCCTGCATAACGCCAAGCCCAAACGATGCAGAACGGATACCGCCGCCCGAAACTGCAATTCCCGAAACGGTCTCTTGTTTATCTAAATCAAGATAGGCGCGTTCGGCATTAATTACGTCAGCAGGGTTCAAGGTTGCCGCGGTAGTTTTATTTGACGTGTCAGACATATAGCCTGGGTTTTTTGAATTAGAAGATTTTTGGCTCCTTGCCGATATTACAAATCAGCCATTTAAATATAGTTATTAAAAACAGATACAAGATATAATAACGAAATGTTTTTAGTGTCAACGCAAGGAAAATATTTAATTTATCAGCGTCTTCAAACACAACGGCTTCTAACATTTTTTGTTTCCGGACTAGGTAGTTTTGACATTACCGATTGTGTCATTTATTTTATCCAGGACCTGTTGCCGGACACTGATGAGGTTTGGATTAAAGGCAAAGAGGCAACAAGGCAAGGAGATAGTAAAGGCTTCCCGGCTTAGGTAAACAGGAAGCAGTCTTTGTTCAATGTCTCAAACAGTTTGAATTTCCTTACCCGAAATGTCTCTCCCGTATCCAGGCCCCAAAACATTACGGGTACGCCTTGGGAAAAGCATAACTAAATTCCCAGTACCAAAAGAGTAAAACAACTGCCGATGTGGTGAGAACTTCAGCCGGTCTAAAAAAATTATTTATTCTTTAAAGCATCTGCTATGGCTTTTTCAGCAAGCGGTTCCATTATTTTATATCCTGCCAGATTTGGATGAACGCCATCCTGCGAAAGATGGGCGGGCAGACCATCCCGTTCATCTTTCATTGCGTTGAAATAGTCGAGGTAGACCATACTATTTTTCGAAGCATATTCTTTTAGCATGGTATTTAGCTTAACAACTTTTTCTGCAGGCTTCATGCCGGGACGCCATGGAAAATCGAAAGCGGGCAGCACCGAGGATATAACCACTTTAATATTGCCTGCTTTTGCAAGCTGCGCCATGGAAACTATGTTGCCAAAAGTCTCTTCAAGCGTCATGGGGCCGGTATTGCCAGCGATATCGTTTATACCTGCCAGAATCACAACCACATCAGGTTTCAGGTCAATTACATCCGGGCGAAAACGAATGAGCATTTGTGGGGTGGTTTGCCCGCTTATACCCCGGTCAATATAATTTTTACCCGCAAAGAAAGCAGCATCAATATCGATCCAGGCGTCGGTAATTGAATTACCCATAAATACAACCCGCGGCTTGGTTGAACTCATACTTGCAAGTTTTTCATTCGCATCTTTATACCGGGCAAAATTTGCCCAGTCTGTATGAAAACGTTCTTCATCTTTTTTTCTCATATCATCCAGTTCCCAGTCTTTATACTTTTTTGCCCAATCTGCAGGATGCAATAATTTAAGGTAGCCATTTAGTCTTAGCCAATCGCCAAAACGATCTATCCATGTGTCTGATGGAAGGTGTTGCACATGCATCCCGAATCCATGGTTACCGGTGGAGTAAATATGAAGTTCAGCAGAATGTTTTGAGTTTAACCATTGCTGATAGAGGTTAATACTATGGGGCGCCAGTTGAAAGCCATCGTCTGTTGCTACCACTTCAAACAAAGGTGGCGCATCAGAAGGTACATTGCCAGCCATCTCAGGCGGAAAATACGCATAGATGGGTGCAACAAAATCCGGCCTGTTCTCCCTTGTATAATTAAAAGCTGCGGCTGCAGTAACAGTGCCACCTGCAGAAAAACCAATGATCCCGATTTTATTTTTGTCAACACCAAATTCACTTGCATGATTGCGTACATAAGCAATTGCATTTTTTCCATCGGCTATTGCAAGGGCTACTCCTGTTTTGGTTTCTGCGTCAAATTCTGGTTTACCCAGCTTACTCATAAATTCTGCTACAGGGTCATTGGTAAGGCAATGCACAAGTCTGTATTTAAGAACAAAACAGGTAACACCTTTTTTCACCAGCCACTTAGCCACATCATAGCCCTCGCTGTTAATAGATAAACCATGAAAGCCGCCACCCGGGCAAATAACAACCGCTGTGCCTGTGGACTGCATTGAGTCTGGCGCAAATACGGTAAGCGTTGGGTGCGACACATTGTACACCACATCAGTGTTCCA
>JBBRDW010000131.1:0-12296 GCA_038203525.1 Chitinophagales bacterium
GATGCTAAATTCCTGCATATTAGCCGGGTCAATAAAATTTCAAAATCGCCGCTAGGCACTGCATTAAATGGTTTACTCTCATTTTTGCTTTAGTTTTGCCCGCACAAAAAATTGAACTATGAAGCCCATTCAGATGGTGGATCTTAAAACACAGTACCAGAAAATAAAACCTGAAATTGACGCAGCTGTAATAGATGTACTGGAAAGTTCGGCTTTTATAAATGGTAAGCCTGTACAGGATTTTGCCGATGCGCTGTCCACCTATTTAGGCGCCAAACATGTAATTCCCTGCGCCAACGGAACCGACGCATTACAAATTGCGATGATGGCACTGGACCTGCAGCCCGGCGATGAAGTAATTACACCATCTTTCACTTATATAGCCACAACAGAAGTAGTTGCATTGCTAAAATTAACGCCGGTATTTGTAGAAGTGGATGCCAACACTTTTTGCATGGACCCGGAAGCTTTGCGCAAAGCAATTACGCCCAGAACAAAAGCAATTGTACCGGTGCATTTATACGGTCATGCCGCCAATATGGAAACTATTATGCAGATTGCGGACGAACACAATTTATTTGTAATTGAAGATAATGCGCAGGCCATAGGCAGTGATTATATTTTCAGCGATGGTACAAAAAAGAAAACCGGAACCATTGGCACGGTTGGTACTACCTCTTTTTTCCCTTCGAAAAACCTGGGTGGGTATGGAGATGGCGGTGCTATTTGTACCAATGACGATGCACTTGCAGTAAAAATGAGGATGGTGGCCAATCACGGGCAGAGCAAAAGATATTATCATGATGTTGTTGGCTGCAATTCCAGGCTAGATACTTTACAGGCGGCAATTTTAAATATTAAACTTAAGAAACTGGATGAATATATTGATGCAAGAAGAAAAGCAGCAAATTATTATGACAAAGCATTTGCAAACCACCCAAAAATAACTACTCCTTACAGAGCGGATAATTGCAAACATGTATTTCATCAATATACGCTTAAACTGGAAGGCGTAGACCGCGATGGATTAAATGAATTCCTTGCTGCTAAAAATATTCCTTCCATGATTTATTATCCGGTGCCTGGCCACAAACAAAAAATGTTTGATGCTTTTAATCTTGCATCTGCAAATTTAGATGTTACCGACTGGCTTACAGAAAGGGTAATATCGTTGCCGATACACACTGAACTGGAAGAAGAACAGCTGGCATATATTACCTCAAACGTTTTAGCCTTCATAAACGGTTAAAATATTTTACATGGATAAAAAAGGGTGTTAATTACCGGGGCAACGGTAAAATATAAAGTGTGAACATCGTTGGATTATTACCCATCAAATTAGCATATTTTTAAGAACATTATAGTACCAGCATATCTTTTTATAGCATCATCGTTGCGTCGCAATCCGTTCATCTTTAGAATAAATATTGAGCTGTGGCTTAAGTAAATGCAACAGGTTTATTTTTAAGCAGCTGTGTTTACGCTCAAAAGAATTACTGCCGTATATGTGTGCGACGCAAGGGACGCTGCAGGAAGCTAAAATGCCGGGCTCCAAAAAAGCTTCGAATTAATTGAATAACAATACAAAACCGAAATTTCAAAAAGAAAGAAAGAATTTTGCAGGTTTCGGGATAATTCTATTTTTTTGCCAAAATTTATTTTTAAAAAATAGTTTTTACGCCGTAGATTTTATCGTTGGTATCATAATTAGTAAGTTCATTTCTTGAAAAAAGTATTTTAGTAATCAAACTAAATTATTTTAAGAATATATTTACCGCGCTGATTTCTACACCAATTTGTTGACATTAAAAGGAATAATTGATTTTCTTGCTGTGAAATACATCGTTAAGTAAATAAATATTTCCTTCAGCTGGCAGAATAAAATTTCAGCTAATCTCCGTCGCCTTGCCTTTGAAATACTCTTTTCTTAAAAGAGTAGAGGTTATGCAACGGATTTTTAATAGGTAGTATTTCAAATTTTAATAAAAGCAGATATGATATCAAAACACCTTGACGAGAAAAAGACCAAACTTGCTGTATTAGGGCTTGGTTATGTTGGCTTACCAATTGCACTTGCATTTTCAAAAAAAATAAGTGTTATTGGATTTGATATTAACGCCAAGCGCGTTGATATGCTTAACAACCATATTGACCCAAGCGGACAATTAGGACCTGAAGAATTTGAAGGTTCCGATATTCTTTTTACAAATGATGTGGAAGTGCTATCTCAGGCAGGCTTTTATATTGTTGCCGTTCCAACACCTGTTGATGAACACAAAGCACCAGATATTTCTCTTTTAAAGATTGCAAGCAAAACAATAGGGAAAGTAATTGCGGCAGGGGATTATGTAGTTTTTGAATCTACCGTTTATCCTGGTTGTACAGAAGAAGACTGCTTACCGCTTATTGAAAAATTCAGCGGCCTTACTGCTGGCATAGATTTTAAAATTGGGTATTCGCCTGAAAGAATTAACCCCGGCGATACTGAACACACATTAGAAAATATAGTAAAAGTTGTTTCCGGATGCGACGATGAATCGCTGGAAGAGATTGCGAAAGTGTATAGCATGGTTGTAAAAGCTGGTGTGCACAGGGCTTCATCCATTAAAGTGGCAGAAGCAAGCAAGATTATCGAAAACACGCAGCGTGATCTTAATATAGCAGTAATGAATGAGCTTTCCATGATTTTCAATAAAATGAACATCAATACATACGAGGTATTGGAAGCTGCAGGAACTAAATGGAATTTCCTTCGCTTTCAGCCGGGCCTTGTCGGCGGCCATTGTATTGGCGTTGACCCTTACTATTTAACCTATAAAGCAACTGTACTTGGCGTTGACCCTAAATTAATTCTTGCCGGCAGGCAAATAAATGATTCAATGGGAGATTATGTTGCCGATACTGTTCTCAAACATATCGTTAGACACAACAGTAATATAGGTGAAGCAAAAGTACTGGTAATGGGTGCCACTTTTAAAGAAGATGTGCCAGATATAAGAAATTCGAAGGTAGCAGATATTGTTACTGCACTAAAATCGTACAACCTGCATGTTCATGTTATTGACCCGCACGCTTCATCGGAGGAATTGCTTCATGAATATTCTTTTGAATTGACCGAAGAAATAAGCAATGATTATGATGCAGTTATACTGGCGGTTCAACACCAGCCTTATAAAAATTTGACCTCAGCATATTTCGAATCAATTACCAAAGAGGATGGCTTAATAGTTGACCTTAAAGGATTGTTTAGAAATTCAATAACCAGCAGGGCCTATTGGAGCCTTTAACCTGATGCAAAAGCCTACAGTGATAGTTTCAGGAAAGGATGGACAGTTGGGCAAGGCTTTACAGGAAGTTGCTGGCTTAAACCCTCAATTAAATATACTTTTTTACAGCAAAGCAGAATTGAACATTTGCAACGGAGCGGCATTGCAAGCAGTATTTAAAAAACATGAGCCATCTTTTTTTATTAATGCTGCGGCTTACACTGCTGTTGATAAAGCAGAAACAGACCAGGAAAACGCCTATTTAATAAATGCCTTAGCTCCCGGGTTGATTGCTGAAATCTGCAGCCGTTATGATGCATCATTAATTCATATTTCAACCGACTATGTTTTTGATGGAAAAGCAGTTACCCCATATGAAGAAAACTCATTTACTGACCCTGTAAATTATTACGGGTTTAGTAAATGGAAAGGGGAATCTTTTGCGCTGGACAATAATCTAAAAACAATCATTTTAAGAACATCCTGGGTCTATAGTGAACATGGAAATAATTTTGTAAAAACCATGTTGCGTCTAATGGAAGAACGTAAAGAAATCAATGTTGTATCAGACCAGTTTGGTTCACCAACTTATGCCAAAGATCTAGCCAATGCAATTTTGAAAATAATGACGATAGACGGGGTTTTAAATTCGACCTGCGCCTCTTCTGTTTATGGTATTTATCATTTTAGTAACCTGGGAATTATTTCCTGGTACGATTTTGCTTTGGCAATTAAAAATTTTAAAGGGCTTGATTGTAGAATAAACCCCATAGGCACTGCTCAATTCCCCACTGCTGCGAAAAGACCAGCCTATTCCGGACTGAATAAAGAAAAAATTCAAACTGTATTTAACATCGAATTACGTAGATGGGAATCAAGTTTACAAGAATCACTAAATAATCTTTAGACTTTTGCCAGATTTTGCCTAGTTGTGGGTCAAGTGGTTTTTTCAATCAAAAAACTAAATTATTGCTACCTAATTGTTGTTTTACACATGTGTTGAAACGGAGGTTAAAAAAATCTTTTCAAAATTTTGCTATATTAAGTTTTCACTTACCTTTGCCATCCGAAAAAAGGGTAGCTCTTTTTTAAAGCCGCTTTAGCTCAGCTGGTAGAGCAACTGATTTGTAATCAGTAGGTCGTTGGTTCGATTCCGACAAGCGGCTCTTTTTTAGCGGGCAGATGGCCGAGTGGTTAAAGGCGACAGACTGTAAATCTGTTCTCTCACGAGTACGTAGGTTCGAACCCTACTCTGCCCACGGTTCTTTGAATATTTTAAGTATTGGATACCAAAATATTTAAAATTTTTTGCGGAAGTAGCTCATTTGGTAGAGCGATAGCCTTCCAAGCTATAGGTGGCGAGTTCGAGCCTCGTCTTCCGCTCTGTTTTTGGTTTGGAGTTTACAGTTAACAGTTTGGCGATAAAAGGCTAAGTTGAAAACTACAAACTGAAAACTCTCAAACTGAGTATGCCGTTGTAGCTCAGGGGTAGAGCACTTCCTTGGTAGGGAAGAGGTCGTGAGTTCGATTCTCACTAACGGCTCAAAAGAAAATCTAAAGTACAAGAATGCGACGCAACAGGCGATGCATTAAAACTTTAGCTGGGCTAAAAAAAGAAACTATGGTTAATGGACTTTGGTCTATTGACTGATTTATAAAAACAAATAAAAACAACAAAAATGGCTAAAGAGACCTTTAATAGGGTGAAACCTCACGTAAATGTTGGCACCATTGGCCACGTTGACCATGGTAAAACAACCTTAACTGCAGCTATTACTGAAATCCTTGCTAAACAAGGGATGGGTAATATTGCTAAAAAGTATGATGAAATTGATGGTGCGCCTGAAGAAAGAGAGCGTGGTATTACAATTAATACTGCTCACGTGGAGTATCAAACTGCAGCCCGTCACTATGCACACGTTGACTGTCCCGGTCACGCTGATTATGTAAAAAATATGATTACCGGTGCTGCACAAATGGATGGTGCAATACTGGTTGTTGCTGCAACTGACGGTCCAATGCCACAAACCAGAGAACATATCTTGCTTGCACGTCAAGTAGGTGTTCCAAGTATTGTTGTATTCATGAACAAAGTAGATCTTGTTGACGATCCTGAATTGCTTGAACTGGTTGAAATGGAAATTCGTGAGTTGTTAAGCAAAAATGGTTTTGATGGCGATAATACTCCAATTATACAGGGTTCCGCTACCGGCGCTTTAGCTGGCGAGGAAAAATGGGTAGCTAAAGTTAACGAGCTGATGGCTGCTGTGGACAGCTATATTCCTTTGCCTCCCCGCCCTATTGACATGGCTTTCCTTATGTCGGTTGAAGATGTATTTTCAATTACCGGACGTGGTACGGTTGCAACAGGACGTATTGAGCGTGGTATAATTAAAGTAGGTGAAGCAGTAGAAATAGTTGGTTTAATGGAGTCTCCATTAACTTCAACTGTTACAGGTGTTGAAATGTTTAAGAAATTACTTGACCGTGGTGAAGCTGGTGATAATGCAGGTTTACTATTACGTGGTATTGAAAAGAAAGATATCCGTCGTGGAATGGTAATTTGTAAACCAGGATCTATTACGCCGCACACAGACTTTAAATGTGAAGTTTATGTATTGAGTAAAGAAGAAGGTGGACGTCATACACCGTTCTTTAATAAATATCGCCCTCAATTCTATTTCCGTACAACGGATGTAACTGGTGAAGTTGTTTTACCAACTGGAACTGAAATGGTAATGCCTGGTGATAACATCGGTTTAACCGTACAGTTGATTCAGCCAATTGCAATGGAAAAAGGCTTGAAATTTGCGATTCGAGAAGGTGGCCGTACAGTAGGTGCCGGACAGGTTACTGAAATTTTAAAATAAGCTTCTAGCTCAAAGCTTTTAGCTTTCGCAAATGTGATTTTCCTATATTTGCAACATATTCTAAAAGCTGTTCCAGATTATCTGGAATAGCTTTTAGCTTTCTACGGGTATCGTACAACGGTTAGTATAGAGGTCTCCAAAACCTTCGATCTGGGTTCGAATCCTAGTACCCGTGCAAATTTTAGATAGTACACTTATATTATTGGTCAAACATTTTTTAGTATTAACCGGTAAATAATTTAATTTAAAAGACGATGAACAAAGTATCGATTTATATCCGCGATAGTTACCGTGAGCTGCTGGAGAAAGTAACATGGCCTACTTGGGCCCAACTACAGCAATCGACAGCAATAGTACTTGTTGCTACTTTATTAATCATGCTGCTGGTGGGGATCATGGACTCGGCAAGTAATCAGTTGCTGCAATTGATTTATTCATTTTTTAAGAGCTAAGGAATTATGGAAGAAATTGTGCAACAGGCGGAATCCAAATGGTATGTGCTGCGTGTAGTAAGCGGTAAAGAAAGAAAGGTAAAAGAATACCTCGATAAAGATATAGCACGAAGCCAATGGACAGATATTATTAAGCAGGTATTCCTTCCAATGGAAAAAGTTTATAAAGTGCAGAACGGTAAAAAAGTAATGCGTGAGAAAAACTATTTTCCAGGTTATGTTATGCTTGAAGTAGCAGAAGGTAAATTAACTGATGATATAATACATCATATAAGTAATATTACCAGCATCATGCATTTTCTTACAGATGGTAAAGGCTCAAAAGGTAATATTATCTGCCTGAGGAAATCTGAAGTAAATAAAATGTTAGGTAAGGTTGATGAGATGAACGACCAGGGCGTAACCATGAGCGAGCCTTTTATTATTGGCGAAACAATAAAAATCATCGAAGGGCCTTTCAACGATTTCAATGGTGTTATTGAAGAAGTTAACGACGAGAAAAAGAAATTAAAAGTTACTGTAAAAATATTTGGCCGCTCTACACCTGTTGAATTAAATTATATGCAGGTAGAAAAAATAGGTTAATTATTGATATCAATAGAAAAACCCCATGCCTTAAATGGTGCGGGGTTTTTTTATTTTTTTTGACCGGGCATTTACTGATAATTTCAGCTATTGTTGCGTCGCACTCTTGTACTTCAGAAAGAAAGGGAACAAGGTAACGAGGCATTAATGCAAGGCCAAAGTAGGGATACGCTAAAAAAGAAAAAGCAATCTGGTAATAATGATTAAGAATTGCCAGTTGCCCAATATCGTTCCGAACGTACAAGTGAGTGACACAACAAACGCTAAATAGTACCACAATTGTTAGGTATATAAAAACCTTCTTCGTAATTCCTCCGTCTTTCCTAAGTTGCCGTAAGCTAATTTTACACCATACCATGAAGGGAAAAGATAAATTTTATGTGATACTTATTTTAGGGCTCCTGTCAGCAATCGGGCCCTTTTCAATAGATATGTATTTGCCTGGTTTTCCTGCCATTGCAAAAGATCTTCACACCAGTGTTGCAAATGTTTCACTTTCCCTCTCCAGTTTTTTTATTGGCATTTCAGTTGGCCAGTTATTATACGGCCCGTTACTCGACCGTTTTGGGCGTAAGAATCCTTTATATTTTGGTATTTCAATTTATCTGGTCGCATCGGTTGGCTGTGCAATGGCGAGCACATTAAATGCGCTAATTTTTTGGCGCCTGATACAGGCACTTGGCGGTTGTGCAGGCATGGTTGCTTCCAGAGCTTTGGTTCGGGATATTTTTCCAGTAGAAGACAATGCAAAAGTATTTTCATTGCTTATGCTGGTAATTGGCGTCTCCCCAATTATTGCGCCAACACTTGGTGGTTACATTACTGCCTCATTCGGCTGGCACTATATCTTCGTTTTATTAGCATTAATGGCTTCTTTTTTATTGATAGCCGTACACTTTACGCTACCAGAAGGGAGGGAACCAGATAAGAGTATATCACTTAAGCCAATACCAATTAGTACCAACTTTTTTAATGTGTTGAGAGAGCCTCAGTTTTATACCTATGCCTTAACAGGCTCTATGGCTGCAGCCGGTTTGTATGCTTATATAGCCGGTTCACCCTACGTATTTATGCAGTTGTATAAAGTAACTGAAAAGCAATATGGCTGGATTTTCGCTCTTATTGCAATGGGCTTGATTGGTGCGAGTCAGCTTAACAGTGTGTTACTCAGGACTTATAAAAGTGGGCAGATAATTAATGTAGCCTTACTTTGTCAGGTGACCGCGGGATTAATACTTTTTCTGGGCACTTTTTTCGGCTTGCTCGAACTCTTCAGCACTATTTTTTTTATTTTTATTTTTCTGTGCTGCCAGGGCTTTATTTTCCCCAATTCGTCGGCACTTTCGCTTGCACCTTTCAGTAGAAATGCAGGAAGTGCATCGGCATTAATGGGTGCAATACAGCTTGGCCTTGCAGCATTTATTTCGGCTTTGGTAAGTTTTCTCAATAACGGCACAGCATTGCCTATGACGGCTGTTATGGCGTTGTGTTCTTTATCAAGTTTTTGTATATTAAATATGAGGAGCAGGGTTAAAGTTAAATATAATACAGGGGCTTCGCAGGTAGATGAAGAGGCTGCTGAAATGATAAGTACATCATGAACAAAATTCATTTGCATGTGCCTTACTTTTTAAAATGTCTTAATATTATTCTTTATCTTGAAAAAATATATTCATAACCATTTATTTAAATTTAATTTTGTAATGCAATTTGACTACCATCTTTTTTGACAGCCTTTTAACAAAACCAAAAAGAAGGAAAACCTATATGAAAAAGACTATCTTATGCGCCACAATATTTATTTTGGGTCAGCACTTATTTGCTCAGGTAACCATCACTTCATTCTCGCCAATTTCGGGTCCGGTGGGAACATCGGTAACTATCACGGGCACTGATTTTAGCTTAGTCCCTACCGAGAATGTTGTACGTTTTGGGGCTACAACAGTTCCCGTTATCTCAGCATCGTCCTCGTCGCTTACGGTTACTGTACCTTCAGGCGCAAGTTATCAGCCAATTACAGTGACCACTAACAACCTCACCGCTTTTTCAAAACAGCCTTTTAATGTAACTTTTGACGGCGGTGGATTTTTGGTGTCAAATTCTTTTGCAAGTGCCGTAAGCTTTACAACCGGCAATAATCCGCTTGGTGTCGGCGTAAATGATTTTGACGGAGATGGAAAGCCAGATATGGTACTCATAAATAGTTTTGCATATGATAGTACTATTTCGCTATTAAGAAATACCAGTGCAGCAGGTGGCGATATTACTACAGCTTCCTTTGCAGATACAGTAAATTTTGTAACCGGCAACCTGCCATTCAATTTGGCTACCGGTGATATAGATGGAGATGGAAAACCAGACATAGCAGTGGTAAATAACGGAAACAACAAAGTATCTGTTTTTCAAAACACTTCTACGCCAGGAAATATTTCTTTTGTAACAGTAAGTCAATTTGCTACAGGCTCGGGCCCCCGCAATGTGGCAATCGGTGATATAGACGGAGATGGAAAACCCGACCTTGTTGTGGTAAATGACTTCAATAATACGGTCTCCGTTTTAAGGAATAGCGGCTCAGCGGGAGTAATAAGCTTTGATGCAAAATTAGATTTCTCTGTAGGCGGCTCGCCCTGGACGGTCGCTATCGGTGATATAGACGGAGATGGCAAACCCGACCTGGCTGTTACTAACAGTTTTGGATTTTCTATCTCTGTTCTTCGTAATACAAGCTCAGCAGGAATTGTATCATTTGATCCCAAAGTTGACTTTTCCATGGGCTCTGGCGGAGGAAGTGTTTCGCTGGGAGACTATGATGGTGATGGACTAATTGATATGGCAGCAGTAAGCTTTTTCTCAGGCGCACTATCGGTTTTTAAAAATACAAGTTCTGCAGGGTCGATTGCTTTTGATACCAGAATAGAATATGCAACAGAAGTTCAGCCTGGCAGTATTACAACAGCCGATGTAGATGGAGATGGCAAACCCGATATTGCTATAACAAATTTTGTCTCAAAATCTGTTTCTGTTTTTAGGAACAACAGCGTATCTGGTACAATTTCTTTTGAAGCCAAGGTAGATTATGCCACCGGCGATAGCCCTTCCTCTATTGCTGTGGGAGACCTAAACGGAGACGGTAAGCCCGACCTCGTAGTTACCAATAAAAGCATTGGAACGGTATCAGTTTTGCAAAATATTTTGGGGGTTGCGCTTCCGGTAAACCTGCTTAATTTCACCGGCAAAGCAGTGGACAATAAAACACAACTGCAATGGCAAACACTCAATGAACAAAAAACGGCTAAATACATTGTAGAATATGCAAAAGACGGCGTGTCATTTTTGCCAATTGGCACTGTAACGGCTAAGGGTAACACTGGTAGTTTACAGAATAACTACAACTTCACGCACGTCTTACCTCAAAAAGGAATCAATTATTACAGACTAAAGATTACTGATGCTGATGCAAGGTATACCTACAGCAGGATTGCGCAAGTACAAATAAACAGCCTGTCTCAATTAAGCATGTTCCCTAACCCGGCTAAAAGCTTTGTAACTGTAGCGCATACGGCCTCATCGAATAGTTCTCAACTTAAACTGATTGATATTATGGGCCGCACCCTTAAGATCATCAATGTGGTAAAAGATGCTGTACAAACAAAAGTGGATTTAAATGGAATAGCCGCAGGGATCTATAAAATGGTATGGACCGATGGTAAAACAGTGCAAAGTAAAACGCTGGTTATACAATAATTGCAGTTAAAATTTATAGTATAAAGCCTGCAGCATTTTAATTGCTGCAGGCTTTATAGTTATGGAGCAAATACATTTTATGTGTCCGGCTTTCGCACTTTGTGGATCTCCTGTTGCGTCGCACTCTTGTACTTTCAGATTATATTTCAGCTTTTCAGTCCTTAAATTATTAGGTGCCCGCCTTAAGCATTTTGGTAATCATTAGCGTATGGGCTTAACAGTATAGGGCCCGGTGCTGCCGGGCTTGGCCCAAAGTACATTAATGTAGGCAAGTGTATTTGGTAACCATCTATTGCTGCTTATTTGGCTTTTTAAAAAGCTGATTCGTGTACCGGAACGTACAAGAGTGCGACGCAACAGGCGATGCCATGATTACCTTAAGCCGGGTCAATAACTACAAAAAAATCTTTTGGCAAATTTAATACCACAACCGTGCCTCTACCCGCTCTAAATAATCAAGCGTTGATTGTTTTAGTGGTTTACGTAGCTCATTGTTCGGTATGGCTAAAATACTTTTCCATGCAGGAAAAAAATTTTGAAACTTAAAGCCGGTTTTTTTTAAATACTCCAGGCTCCACATGAAGGCTGTGGAGTAAAAATATTTTTTGGGAAGATAGCGCCAGGCCACTTTGCTTTTGTTGATCCACATCATGCGCAGTTTTTCCTCTTTTGTTTTGCGACCCAATGGAGACTCTTTATGAATCACTTCGACCGTATCGTTATACTCAATAAAATAGCCCGCATCTAAAAGACGGTAGCTGAAATCGTATTCCTCCATCCCGTAAAAAAAATCTTCGGGGTATGGACCCGCATCGTTCCAGGCCTTTCTAAGTTTGGCATGTGCGCAGCCTGCATAATAGTAAGTTTGAAACTGGTGCAGGTGGCTGTATTTATTAAATTTTTTATGCGGGAAAGCAGTAACCTGCATTTGCATGGTGCTGCTGTAAATAACTTTAAAACTTATTGCACCGGGTGCTTTGCCGCTAATCGCCGACTGGTTAAATGCAGCCTCAATTTTTTGGAGTGTATCAGTATCTTTTAAGTTTACGTCATCATCTATATAAAACATTATATCGCCGGTAGCAAACTGTGTTGCATAATTACGCCCCCCCGCAACGCCAAGATTTGTGGGCGCATTTATAAAGTAAAATGGAATGGCTGGCTTTGAGCTTATGAATGTTGTAACTTCAGTATAATCAACAGTTGAGCAATTGTTGAGGATAATAACTTTATCGAGCAGATTAATATTATTGAATAGGGCAATGTCTTTTAAAAGGTCGAGCGTATCATCTGGCCTGTTGTAAGAGATTATGATAATACTGATACTTTTCATTGGGCAAAAATGCTTATTAGTTCTGTATAAATGCAGAAAATGTTAG
>JBBRDW010000132.1:0-12129 GCA_038203525.1 Chitinophagales bacterium
ATTGATGGCATTGTTCTAAATAGATTTCTTGCAAACACTAAATAGGCTAAATTTAATTCCGAAAAAACGGTGGGTAACGCTGCGGTTAAATTTCTACGCTTAGATAAAAGCTGAATAAATATTTACAGTAGAAGAGTGCGACGCAAGTAAAGTTGAAAAAAGATATTTTGCCCGGTTCAAAAAAATTATTTCTCTAAAGGGAATATCTCGTACAGCAAATTAGAGTTGCTTATAAAAGCAACCTGCTTACTATCCGGCGACCACGATGGTGTATTGATGGTACCCTGCCCTCCATATAAATAAGAAACCACTTTAACAGGGCCGCCATTAACGGGCATCATCCGTAAATAAACCTGTTTGTAAAAAGGATGATCGCCCGATGCCACATCTTTATTAAACGAAATAAAAACAATGGATTTTCCATCTGGAGAAATATGTGGAAACCAGTTATTCAATCCGTCGCTGGTAAGCTGTTCCTGTCCGCTTCCATCGGGCTTCATACGCCATATCTGCATACTGCCCGAGCGTACCGAATTGAAATAAATATAATTGCCGTCGGGAGAATATTCACAACCGTCATCAAGCCCTGGTGTATTTGTCAACCTTATTTCTTCGCCGCCCGCAGATGGTATTTTATAAATATCATAATCTCCATTGCGTTGCCCAACAAATACAAGGTATTTACCATCTGGCGACCAACCATGCAAATACGATGGTCCTGTTTTGGTAATACGTTTCGGGCTTCCACCGCCGATAGGGACTGTATAAACGTTGGAGGTTTTGTCATCTGCCGTATTATCACTAATACCAAGCATTTTACCATCGAAAGAAATTACATGATCGTTATTATTGCCATTTTGCGCTCCGGTATTCAACACAACAGGTGTAGCAGTTTTAAGATTGAATTTATATAGCAAACCTTCGCTGTTGTAAATAAGTGATTTGCCGTCTTTCATCCAGTTAGGTGCCTGGATGGACCGGGGCGATTGGTATATAATTTTACTCTTGCCGGTGCTAACATCCAGTATTTCAAGTGCGCTGCCTAAATACTGTTTGTAAGGTACAAGCTCGGCTCCGGCGGGAACTACAATGTGCACATTATCGAACACCGCTGTTTCTGAAACAGCTGGATTATGGGAACATACAAACAGGCCAACATATACGTCATTACCAAGATCAAGACCTTCCAGTTCTTCTGATACAAAAGTTTCGCCGCTCTTTGCAACAGACATGATATAGGTATTTCCTTTACGTTCCAGCTGAACAATATCTGCACCGTTTACAGCAGATCTTTTTTCTTCTGTTGCTGCACCTGCAGTTCTTCGAAATTGTAAAGAGGTAAGCCCATCGCCATGCACCGCTGCGTTTATATGTGCAGCATCTGAGTCGAGGGAAGAACGCACCATCCAACCCCATTTTCTGTGGGCTTCTACGCCTTTACCAATAAGGGCACCATTTGCACGTAAAATAAAATCACCGTTCATTTTTTTCCACACAAAATGAAATTCATCATGCCCGAACCACATATTGGTGCCCGAGCCTTCAATAGCATATTGCTGCGCCTGTACATTATAAATTACGCTGCCTTTTCTAGCAACA
This sequence comes from Chitinophagales bacterium, assembly GCA_038203525.1. Lineage (GTDB taxonomy): Bacteria > Bacteroidota > Bacteroidia > Chitinophagales > Chitinophagaceae > Limnovirga. Next base: position 1,600 of record JBBRDW010000132.1, read on the forward strand.
TTACCTACATCAGTTTGCCCGTCAAAAATGCCAACATTTCCGGGCTGTGCATGTGCAAAAGCCATAAAGTTGGTTACAATAATAAGAATATAAAGTTTACGTTTCATATGAACATTGTTTGATATAAAAAAGAGTAGGTCATAAAACTACCAAGAGTTTTAAATAAAAACCAAAAAATTCTAAAGCCTTTTTTTATGGTAGAATATGCCTTGGAACGATCTCAGTACCTGTTCAAATACTTTTAAACGCTTCATTCAGCTCCATAATGAACAACTAAGCAAATTGTGAAATTATAGAACTTATTACAAGAGTGCGACCACCGCCCTGCGTCCATATCGGCCAAGCTAAGCAATACATTTATTGACCCAGCAATTTTACTACTATTGAGCTTCCGTTGCGTCGCACTCTTGTACTTTTGGTTCCCTGTGCGACTTTCAGGACTCTGCCGGTTATCTCGCCTCCTATTTAAGGCATGAATATTCGGTAATGCATTTATATTTACCTCCTTTTACTAAATCCATATTGCAAAACAGCCTAAAACCATTACTGCTAAACACTTTCAGTGATTTTTATCAAAAATTAAGCTAACGCATATACGCCCTGTACGGCGCAAGCTGCATCGAGGTTTGGCAATGGTACTGCAGCCTGGCCCAAAATTTCTCCGCAACTTAAATCACGGGGTTTTAAAATATTTTTTACCAAAGACAATTATTGAAAAAATTAGGGTTACTATTAAAATGTGTGTTCCTTGTTGATTTTTAAAGCTGTGAATTTGGATGCTCTTCTTTTTTTAAATACTTTTATTCCCTGAAGATTATAGCCCTGCAAGGGCTATTTTAAATATTTCTCTTATAAACTTTCTGTGATATGAAATCAAAAAAAACACTTCTGCTATTTTTTTCCAAAAAAATATGGGCTCCATTTTTTCTCGGTGCATCTCTGGTTATTTTTTTTGGTTCTTGCCAGAAAGTTACCGATACCAATAAAGCACCAATAGCACAAACCGCAGCAGTGGAGGATGATTTATTAGCAAAAAAAAGCAACAAACCCAATGTTGTGTTTATTCTTGGTGATGATATTGGTTACGAAATACCCACTATTAATGGCGGTCAATCTTATAGTACACCCAATATTGATAATATGGCTGCAGTTGGTGTACGCTTCCGGCAGTGCTATAGTGCACCCAATTGCTCACCATCCAGATTTATGCTGCTTACCGGAAAATATAATTTTAGAAATTATACCAATTGGGGAGTGATGGACATTTCGCAAAAAACCATTGGCAACATGTTTAAAGATGGTGGCTATGCTACCTGTTATGCCGGCAAATGGCAGCTTGATGGCGGCGATAATTCAATTCATACTTTTGGTTTCGACAAATACAGTGTTTGGCTCGATTACGAGATACAGCCCGAAGAGGCTTATGGCCCCAGGTATAAAAGCCCGGTAGTTTTACAGGATGGCGCTTACCTGCCTTCTTCCCAAACCCAGGACAAATATTCTGTAGATATCTACACAAAATACATCACCGATTTTATTGACAGCAATAAGAGTAAACCCTTTCTGGTCTATTATTCCATACCATTGGCGCATAAAATTTTTAGCCCCACCCCCAATGATCCCGAATGGAATACCTGGGATTTTACCTGGGGCGACTCTAAGTTTTTCCCTGGTATGGTGAAATATATGGATAGTCAGATTGGAATATTAACCAATAAAATAAACAGCCTTGGCTTAAAAAGGAAAACTATATTTATTTTCCTTGGGGACAATGGAAGTCCAAAAGGCATCACATCGCAGTACAATGGAATTACGGTACCAGGGGAAAAAGGGCAAAGTACCACCTATGGTACCCACGTGCCATTTATGATATCTTGGCCCGGGCATACAACGGCAGGTAAGGTAACTGACCAATTGGTAGACCTTACAGATTTTATGCCTACTCTTGCAAACCTTACCGGCTTACCTGTCCCTACAACTTATGGCACACTTGACGGTAAAGATTTTTCAAAAGTTATTACTACCAGCGCTACCACCTCCGCAAGAGATTATGTGTTCCTGCACTGGGATCCTGCTATCGGAAATGCCAACAGACAGCTTGTAAGATATGCCGGCAACAGCACATACAAACTGTACGAAGGCTCCGGTTATTTTTACAATGTTGAAAAAGACGTTGAAGAAACCAACCCAATACCAGCAAATTTGTTAACACCAAAAGAATTACAAACTAAAACCTACTTTCAGCAGATACTTATTACCCTTAAATAGTAAAAAACACAGGGAATATTTTTGAAACCGGCTTTTATTTTTCATGGCATCGCCTCTTGCGTCGCACCCTTGTACGCCCCGGTTAACTAATGGGCTAATTGGCAGATCGTTGAATTAGTAAATGTCAACTTCAGACAACAAACGCAATAATAAGTTAAGCCGCCAATTTGCTGCAATGCATACGGCTACAAAAGTGCTCAACGACCGCTTTGGGCGGGGCAAGCTGCAACAGCCGGTCAATTTTATTCTTCAGCCCGGTAGAAACATGTATTTAAAAAAAGCGCAGGTTTATTTCCACTACCCTAAGTATTTATCTTAATTTTTTTACCGCCAACGTTTAAACAATAAAGGCATTTTATTTCGCATTACATTTGAATTAATGAAAAGCAATAACCTGTTTATTTTCGCCGCGATAATGCTTTGTAGTTATCTGGCTGCCTGCAAAAAAGATACTTTTATTACCAGTACCAATGCGCTGCTCTATACATCTGAAGACACACTGCATTTTGATACCGTATTTACCGAAGCGGGTTCTATTACACAATCGTTCAAAATATTTAATGCCAACGACCAGAAATTGCTGGTAAGCACTGTTGAACTGGCGGGCGGCACCGCCTCTGTCTTTAAGTTAAATGTAGATGGGCAGTCTGGCACAACATTCAACAATATTGAAATAGCGCCGAACGACAGTATCTATGTTTTTGTAGCCGTTAATATAAATCCTGGCACTTATAACCAACCTTTTTTACTGCAGGACAGTGTACGCATTAATTACAACGGTAAAGAAACTTTTGTGCAGCTGGACGCTTATGGGCAGAATGCTCGGTTTTTACGCAATGGCACTGTAACAAAAGATACGACCTGGACCAACGACCTGCCAGTTGTAATAATTGGCACACTAACAGTAAACCAGGGCAGTACCCTTACCCTTAACAAAGGCGTAAGAATATATTGTCATGCAGATGGTGCAATAAAAGTAAACGGAACATTAAATGCCTTAGGAGATAAAGGCAATGACGAACGAATAATTTTCAGGGGCGACCGGTTAGATGATTACTACAAAAATTTACCCGGTAGTTGGCTAGGAATTACATTTGGCCCAAGCAGTATAAGTAACCAACTCAACTATACTGGCATTTTTAATGCGAAGAACGCAGTAACTGCCGATAACCAACCCCCGAACAATAACCCCAAACTCACCATGAACCAATGCATAATAACCAATGCATCAGGCACTGGTATTTTTTCAGTTTACAGCAGCATTAATGCTACCAACTGCTTAATAAGCAATTGCGCAAACAATATTCGGCTTGTGGCCGGAGGCAATTATAATTTTACACATTGCACCGTGGTTGGGTATAATACTACTTTTGTTTTTCATGAATCGCCTGTGCTTATTATTGGTAATACAGATGATAATAACCTGCAGTTCCCGCTTACTGCAAACTTTACCAATTCCATTTTTTATGGTGATCAAGGTTTTGTAACCGACGAGATTATAACCCAAAAAACAGGCAGTACTTTATGGAATTTGAATTTCGAAAATGTTATTTATCGGGATACCGGAACCATTGACGCAGTCTTTACTAGCAGTATTCAGAATACCGATCCGGCATTTGTAAATATTGATTACACCAATAACTATTTTGATTTTCATCTTCAACCGGGTTCACCGGCGGTAAATACCGGCAAAATAACTGCTGTTACCAAAGATCTTGATGGTAATTTGCGAGATGGCAATCCCGATATTGGCTGCTACGAATTACAATAACAAAACTTTACCGCCACTTACACCAAACCTTTTTACTTTTGCTGTGTTCTAAAGAATAACAATAAATTTTAAACACAATAACAATACGTATGAAATTTTTAATCGCGGCTATAATATTTGTAGCCTGCACATCCGCAACAGTTAAAAGCACCGATCAAATGAAAACTGAAGACGAAACAGCAACTGCTCAAAAAAACATTTACGATTTTTCAATAAAATCGGTTGATGGCGGTGTAATTGATTTTGCGAAGTACAAAGGCAAAAAAATATTAATTGTAAACACAGCATCTCATTGCGGTTTTACACCACAGTATGAAGGCCTCGAAAAATTATACCAGCAAAATAAAGACAACCTTGTTATTGTTGGTTTTCCTTCTGCAGATTTTGGCGATCAGGAATTTCACAGCGATACGGCCATACAATCTTTCTGCAAAACACGCTATGGTGTTACCTTTCCTTTAACCACACGGGTTGATGTAAAAGGCGATAACACAACTGAGATTTACAAATACCTTTGTAACAAAAGCGAGAACGGCGTATTAGATGCAACTATCAGCTGGAATTTTAATAAATTTCTGATTGACGAAAACGGTAAACTACTGGCTTATTTTGACAGCAAAGTAACACCAGACAGCCCGCAGATACTTGCTTACCTTGCAAAGCCTTAAGACAATTTTATATATAAAAAAAGCCGGCATTTTTGCTGGCTTTTTTTATGCGCGGCTAATACCCTTAATACAGATTTGGTACCTAACTCCATTGCTACTATCATCTTTCGTTGCGTCGCACTCTTGTGCTGTTTTACCGCTATGCAGCACATTGAAACAGTGTTTGCATTTGCAGTATTCAGGTGATGCCAAAACGTAATAATAAACAACTACTTTGTACATTTAGTTGTTGGATTTTTATATTGCTGTAACCCAATGCCGAAACAGATTCAACAGTACAAGGGAGTGACACAAGGAACGATGATAGTAGCAATGAAGCCTGTTACAATAATTATTTCACCGTATTTGTATCCATGCTTTTTATCCAGCTGTAAATTAATGATACAGCTTCGCGGTGCACCTGCTCGCGGCCCAACTCGGGCATGGCTTCGCCGGGGTCGTTTGTCTGCATGCGATGCAGCAAAATAGATTCGTCTGGCTTGCCCGGAACAATATCAAACAGGCGCCCCGCAGAGCCTTTGCCCGTTGCCACCGGAGTTTTGTTGATGCCCGTTGCCCTTGCATCCTGTTCATTGTAGGTAAGCAACAGGCCAGATGTTTCTGCAGGCCCGCCGGTTCTATGGCAATGCGAACAATTGATATCGAGATAAGCCCTCGCCCTTTCATTAAGAGAGCCGGTTTTTTCATCGTTCCAAACGGGCATTTTGGGTACGGCATTTATGTCGGGAAGACCTATAATCAGGTTCTTTTCGTTCCAGTAGACCAATTGATTTTTTGCGCCATCCCTATAATTAATTTCTTTATTCAGTTCCGCAACGGTTGAACCAATCGGCTGCATTTGCTGATTATAACTATGACAGCCTTTGCATTCATTTTTATTGGGAACATAGTATGGGGCTTTAACCTTTTTGCCATTTTCATTAATATAATTGGCTTGTGTTGTTTCGCCGGCAACATCGTAATAGGCTTCCGTTTGCTCATTGTTCCAATAATATGGCCAGGCCTGCCATCCTTCGTCGGTATGCACCAGCAAACGGGTTTCAATAATGCGCCTGCCTTTCTCGGGATGGCGGAAATCGAATGGGTAATAAAAATTTTTTATGAGATAGGTACCTTCGGGAAAATCCAGCACACCTTCTTCTTTATACACAACCTGCGTACCGGCAGGCATATATACAAAGCGTACCTTTTCGGCATAGTTAGAGAATAAAGTGGAATTCAACTCATAAGGCAACACGTTTGCTGAAGGATGCAGTTGCTTTAGATCTCCCGAAAAAAAACCATAATCAGATAATTTTTCTTTGGGCGAAAAACTGCTAATGGCTTTGCCGGTCATCAAACAAAACGAAAGCAGAAAAACCAGCAGCGTTAATCCAATGCCTGTTTTAAAAATCATGTTTTTCAGTAAAAATTTCATTCCCATTCTAATTTTACGGGTTGGTAAGATATACCCTTGCACCGGTAAGGTTGTGCATCACGGCTTATATTTTTAAAGGAATTACCTGCATCTATATTAGCAAATGTTTCTTCCTTATTATTGAAAAGGCAAATTACCTGCGTTGTATTTTTTTCATCCGCAATACCATCATAAACTATCAGTGGAACATCTTTACCAAACTTCAATTTAAACCGGTACATCTTGCCCATTCTCCCTTTGCCGGTTGCTCTTTCTCCTTTGCGCTGGAGGGAATTATCGTGAATATAAACATCGTGTGGGTAGGGGTCGTAAAGACTGTCTCTAATGGGGTTCTCGCTAATAAAATAACTTACAACAGAAATACCCGAAGTGCGGTTGTCAATAATATTATTATTGAAAACCTCCACCTGTTGAGCCGCAAGTAAAAGCATCCCGGTACCCAACGGAACTTTCGCCACAATATTCCCCTTTGGTGCAAAATTGGCGTGGTTGTTATCATGTATATTGTTGTTATAAACCCTTGCCTGTGTACCTTTTTTTACTGGCAGGTCAGGCAAATCAAAAACCAATATCCCACCGCTATTTTCCCAGGCTTCATTGTCATAAACATCGGCATAGGAAGAGTTCTCAATCTCAATGCCCGCAACATTATGATATGCTTTGCAATTGCGTACAATGATATTTTTCGATTGGCCAACATACACACCCGCATCCGATGCGCCAATGGCCCAACAGCCATCCATCAAAATATTCTGACACTGTACCGGGTACAACGCATAGCCGCCGTTTTTACTGCTGGGCTTACCTGTCCATTCTGCTTTAATATTCTTGAATACGAGGCCATTAACCTGTTGCACTTTTATACAGTCGCCTTTAGCGTCCTGCACGGTAAAATCGATCAATTTTATATGCCTGCCGTTACTTATTTTCAAACCTTCTGCGCCCGTCGCCTGGCTTTTAAAAGAGAGTATTGTTTTATCCATTCCGGCGCCCACAATCACAATATCGTTTTTGCCTTCCATGCTTAAGCTGCCGGGCATGGTAAACCTTCCTTCGGGCAGGTGAATAGTATCGCCGTTTCTTGCTTCAATCAGTTTTGTCTGCAGCTGTTTGTAAAACGATTGTTGCGAAAATGCATTAACAGCTAGGCTGCAATAACACAAAAATATTAGTTGTCGCATAACAAATATTTAGTTGATATTAAAAATACGCATTCGCCTTATTCAAATACATAAGAATTTTTTTGGGCCCGGCTTTTCGTTCCTTGATTGAACTTTTCTTGCGTCGCACTCTTTTACTGCATAACATACAGCGTCATTGCGAGGCCTGCGAAGCAAGCGCTTGCCCTGGTAAATGAATGTAATAAATATAGCTAAAGCCGCTGTTTTGCTTTATTCAATTCTTTCGTGAACATTAGAAAGATCAACCGAAGAGACGGGGAGACGCAGAGCATTCAATACTAACTTCCCGCCCCTGTGCCTAGGTGGTTAAACTTCGCCATGCGTAAATCTACGCTACAATAAAAGCTCCATAAAATCCCGAACGTACAAGAGTGCGACGCAAGAAAAGCTCAAACGTTGCTTTGCTGCCGGGTTCAAAAAGAAATTCAAACCATTCTGTTTAAAGGTTGTATTACAAACTCGTCAGCTAAAATAATTTGCAGCAACACATAACCACAATTTTGTAATTTAGTAGCTTCTCTAAAATTTAAGATTATGCCTTCGTACAACTTGCTCATTAACGACAAAAATTACACAGTAGAAGCAGACGTAAAAATGCCACTGCTTTGGGCTATCCGCGATCTTGCCGGGCTTACAGGAACCAAGTTTGGCTGCGGTATTGCGCAGTGTGGTGCCTGCACCGTGCATTTCAACGGAACACCGGTACGCAGTTGCTCTATTCCTGTTTCTTCTGCGGTGGGTCAAAAAATAACAACTATTGAAGGGCTTTCTACAGACAACTCTCATCCTGTACAACAGGCATGGATTGCAGAGCAGGTTCCTCAATGCGGTTATTGCCAAAGCGGGCAAATAATGGCTGCTACTGCATTGCTGAAAAAAAATGCAAACCCTACAGACAAAGAGATAGACACAGCCATGCAAGGTTATTTATGCCGCTGTGGTACTTACAACCGCATACGCGCTGCAATAAAAACTGCTTCGCAATCAATGAACAAAGCTTCCACTTAATAAATTATGGCAAACATGGAAACGATAAAAAAAGACTTGTCGCGCAGAAATTTTCTGCGTCTCTCCGGTATGTCAGGCGCCGCCTTGACTATTGGTTTTTACCTACCTGCATCTGCAAAGGACAAAGCTGAAATGATTACAGGCAAAGAAGCGATTAACCTGAATATTGAAATGAATTCCTGGATTTCAATCGATACTTCAGGCAAGGTTACGCTGATGAACCACCGTTCCGAAATGGGCCAGGGTTCTTACCAGGTAGTGCCGCAAATGATCGCGGAAGAACTTGAAGTAAACCTTGATGATGTAAATATTTTATTCGCTCCCGGCGACCAGAAAAAATATGGTAGCCAGATAACCGGCGGCAGTTCAACCGTGCGCGGCTCTTACAAAAATTTGCTGCGCATGGGCGCTACTGCACGGGAAATGCTGATCATCACCGCTGCAAAAAAATGGGGCGTAAATAACGATGAATGTTATGCTTTAAACGGAGAAGTGGTTCATAAACCTACGAGCAGAAAAATAAACTATGGCGACCTGGTTGAAGAAGCCAGCAAATTAGAACCAGCGAAAAATGTACAACTAAAAAAGCGGGAAGATTATTCAATCATTGGCAAGCCATTGCAGCGGCAGGATACACCGCTTAAAGTAAATGGTAAAGCAATCTTCGGTATTGATAAAAAATTGCCGGGCTTGATGTATGCCGTTGTAGAGCGCAGCCCACGTATTTCTGGCAAAGTAAAAAGCTTTGACGACAGCGGTGCAAAAGCCATTACCGGTGTTAAACATGTTTTTAAACTACAGCGTGCAGTGTTCGGTTTTATGCTGGAAGGTGTTGCTGTTGTAGCCGATAATTTATGGGCCGCTATGCAGGGAAGAAAAGCATTAAAAGTTGAATGGGACGACACCGGATTTGAACATGTAAACACAACACAGTTATACGACCGCATGAAAAATGATCTTAATAAAGAACATTTAAACGACAGGTCTGCGGGCAACTTTGCAAATGCTTTTGCAAAAGCAGATAAGAAAGTTGAAGCCGTTTATGAAACACCTTACGAAAGCCATAGCTGCATGGAGCCATTGAACTGCGTGGCGCATGTACATGATGATAAATGCGAAATATGGGGCCCCATTCAAGGCCCCGACTGGATACAGCAAGACCTTAGCATGCGTTTAGGATTACCTATTGAAAATGTTACAGTAAATATGACTTTTCTCGGCGGTGGTTTTGGCCGCAAAGCCTTTATGGATTACCCACATGAAGCAGCAGTAATTTCAAAGGAGATCAAAGCGCCGGTGCAGGTTGTATGGACAAGAGAAGATGATATGACGCAGGGGCCTTTCCGTCCCGGAGCAGTTTATGGCTGCAAAGGCGGACTTACCAAAGATGGCAGTATCACTGCGTTTCAAACAAAGATGGCTACTCAGAATATGGATCAGCAGGGGCCCAATGCAGACAAGCTTGCCTACAACGGCAGCACGATTGAAGGTTTGCTAAAACCTTATTTGGAGTCTATTCCCAATTACAGTTTTGGCGATGCGCCTACAGAGTCGCCGATACCTGTTATGTGGTGGCGTTCGGTGTATGCATCCACCAATGGTTTTGCTTATGAAAGTTTTATAGATGAGCTTGCACATGCTGCTGAAAAAGATCCGCTCGATTTCAGAAGAAATTATTTGGGCAACGACCGTTATCAAACCCTTATAGATATTCTGGAAGAAAAAACAAACTGGAAACAGCGCGGCAAAAATGAAGGTTGGGGCGTTGCCATTACTGAGTGCTTTGATAGTATTGTTGGCGAGGTTGTAAAAGTGAGCAAAGGCACAGATGGCAAAGTAAAAATTGATAAAGTAATTGCTGTAATGGATTGCGGCTGGTACGTAAATCCCGACATTATAAAAGCCCAGGTAGAAGGCAGTATTGTAATGGCTTTGGGCGCAGCCACCAAACACGAAACACATTTTGAAGATGGCAAAGCAGTGGAGAAAAATTTTGATACCTACAAGATGCCGCGCATACAGGATATACCGCCAATTGAAGTGCACATTGTAGATAACGATGAGCATGCCGGCGGAGTTGGCGAGCCCGGCCTGCCGCCTTTTTCACCCGCATTAACCAATGCCATTTTCGACCTTACGGGAAAGCGCATCCGCAAGTTGCCATTTAATTTAGAGGAAGTATAATTTTTTTATACCAGCAGCAGTATTTCATAGCAT
>JBBRDW010000133.1:0-12117 GCA_038203525.1 Chitinophagales bacterium
GGAACTTACCATAGTAGTTTATCCATCCTCTGGATTGCTGCCTGATACATTGGCTTATTTCCATGAGTGTTTTACTGGTGTCTTTAAACACTTTGTTTTCTCTTAGCCATGTCTGTATCCTCTTTACTGCTTTGTTGCTGATACCCGGTGAAAACGTTCCTATTACCCGTCCATCTTTTGTACTTGCTTTGCATGGTTTAAAACGGGTATCCTAAAAAATCAAAACTTTTGTTTGGATGTTCATCATCACTCCCCCATTTCTGACACTTGACAATCTTTGTTTTCTCCCGATGCAATGTTAATCCGCTACTTTTGACCTTACAATTTGTGCTGCTTGTATCTTTTCACCCGCTTCCCTTTCGTACGTCTTCAATCCTGTCTGCGGTCGCTTTTACCTATTCGTTCCCCTTGGTATTATCAGGTTCTCCTGTTCCATTGTTTAGCCTGTGTAGGCTTCTTGCCTTCTCTATACCGTACACCATACAGCCAGTATCAGTTTATATCCGCTCTACTCTTTCACAACATGCAACGGAATGTTGCTTTCGATGTAAACTTCCAAGTTTTCGATACCTCATCAAAGGTTCAATTGCGTTCAACTCGCCTACATGTACCTAACCGCTAACGTTCAGCACCTCGCCCCTTAGAGTAAAGCACCTTAGCGTGGTTTGATAGATTTGTAAGAACAACTCTACCGATAGCTCATTCTCTTGTATAAGAAACCCTATCATCTAAACAACAGCTTACCAGGACACAACGTCGCAGCTTGTGCTTTTATGCCAATTGGCAACAGCAGCCTGTTTGCTTACGCCTTACCAGCAAAAAAGTGCAGCAACTACTAAAGATAGCAAATGATTTTCTATTTTCGAAGTATGAAACCAGCTTTAATCGCCCTGTTTATCTTGACAGTTTTTGCAGCGCCTGCTCAAAAAACAGAACAATATTTCAACTATTTATGGAAGCCCTGCTACCCCACATTTGCAAGGTTTTATTCCTTGACAGAAAAAACAGATTCAGGCTGGGGGAGACGGGATTATTTTATTCATGAAAAGGCATTACAAATGGTTGGGCTATACGAAGACAGCAGCTGCCAAATACCAAACGGAAGTTTTTATTTCTTTAACGCTGCCGGCAAACTACAATCTGCCGGAATTAACCGGCATGGTAAAAAAGAAGGCTTATGGCTAAGCTACCACAACAATGGCATGATGAGTGATTCAATCTTTTATGCCGATGGCAACCCGTCGGGAACCAGCTTTGCCTGGTATGAAAACGGCTACTTGCATGATTCTTCTGTTTATAATGCGGATGGCAGCGGGGTAGAAGTTTCCTGGTTCGATAATGGCAATGAATCGCAGGCAGGCCGGTTTTCGGCCGGAAGAAAAATGAATGGAAAATGGCAGTTTTTTCATGCCAACGGACAGGTAAGTTCATTAGAAACTTACCAGGATGGAGCATTGCTTAACAAACAATATTTTAATGAAGACGGAAGCACTCTTGCCGACACTACCAATAAAGATAAACTTGCTGAGTTTAAAGGGGGTATGAGCGGCTGGCAACATTATCTGGAGAAACATTTATATTTCCCTGATCAATACCGGTTTACAAACGGGGATAGCGCAATTGTAGTTGTAACGGGTACTATTGATGAAACCGGTAAAATGACAAATGTGTACGTAAGCACACCTTTCTATCCCGCATTTGACAAAATAGCTTTAAGTATTGTATCAAAGTCGCCCTTATGGTCACCTGCCATACGCCACAACAGAAAAGTAAAATTCACATTTTCGCAGGCTGTGTCTTTTGTGCAGGAATCTAACTAACATTGAAGCTGATTCCAGTTATTTTACTTTGGGCAATTGCTGCTACACATATTCAAGTACAAGTGTGCGACGCAAGGAACGATGATTAATTGATTAAATGCCGGGCTCATAAAAATTCTCATTGTCGTTTGGGCTACTGCGCAATGGTAATTTGTAAAATATTTTTGCTGTATTGCTACAGCGCTTTGCCTTCGCTTAAATTTTTTATAGCATTCTCCAAAAATTTTTTAGTCTGCTCATCTGGCGCCTGTGGCAATGCAGCTTTGGCATATTCCAGCGCTTTTTTATAATCGCCCATTGCAGAATAAACACGCATTAACCCTCCGTTTGTAGGCCAGGCGCCTTTGTTTTTTGTATAGTTTTTCTGGAAGACTTCCAGCGCATCGGGTAATCTCTTTTCACCCAGCAGCTGGCGGCCATAGTTATGCATTTCCAATACCGAAGCAGTTTCCTGGGCAGTATTCATAATAGCTTTTGCCTCAGCCCCGTTACCCTGCTTTTTTAAAATGGCTGCTTTGATAGCTAAAGCACTGAAGGAATTTCTACCTCCAAGGGACGGGTCAGTAGCTGAATTGATCCAGTTCAATGCTTCATTGTAATTGGTATCGTTGGCTACACACCAGGAGGCTGCAGCCTCGAGGCTTCCAGGATCGAAGCCGATGGCCCCACTCATTTGTTCCCGTATGCTTTCGAGCACAGTTCCTTTAAGATCCACTTCAACATGAATCGGGAAACTCCATCTTTCCCAGTCGAGGCTAATGTCTACCGACCTGTCTGTTTGGTTAGCAAAATTATAGATAAGCCTTTCCTGCAGTGCCGGTAAATTTTTTTGTTGAACAGTGGATACATGCAGTACATCCAGCTCTTTGCGGTAGAAATAGGCACCCCATTCTTTAATGTTTTTGTTAAAAATCAGTACGCTGTTATCTTCTTGCACTTCAATAAAAAAGGCATATTTACCTGCGGGCAGTTTTTGGCCGTTGACCGTTACATCAGTTGAGAAAGACATGGTAGTACATTCATCTGCACCGGCCCGCCATGGCGATGGAACATTGGACCCAAAACCCAGTGGCTCGTAGCCGTAGGGTACAATGCTGGTGCCGTATATTTTTCCTTCCCTTCCTTTTACACCGGGAGCACTATAATGAATTTCAATATCGGTGACGCCCACTTTTCTGCCCGTAAGGCAAACGGTATTGTTCGTTTCGGGCGTACGTAATGCCTGACCGCAGGCGTGCTGTATGCCAGCTACAGCAAAGATGACAGTGCCGAGTATATATTTTTTCATGGCAGATAATTTTACACAAAGGAACTGGTATTACCCAAATAATATTTACCGCTAATCAAAAAATCATAGTGCTTCTTTTTTAACGATTCAGTCTCAAAGCCCCCTTTTAATAATTACACTGCGGTAAATTTAAAATTGGTACCCTTAATTAACTTGAGGCAGCAGTGCTTAACTTTATAAAAAAATAACAAGGCATATGAAAGCATTTTTAGGCATGGGTTTGCTGGGCTCCAATTTTGTGAAGGCAATGTTGCAGAAAGGCGAAAGTGTAAACGTTTGGAACCGCACCGCATCAAAGGCAAAAGCATTGGAGGCATTTGGTGCAAAAGCATTTGAACAGGTGGAGGAAGCATTAGAGGGTGCAGACATTATTCATGTTACCCTTAAAGATGATGCAACCGTAGATGAAGTGCTGGCAAATGCAAGCAAAGGTTTTAAAGCCGGGGCTATCATCGTAGATCATACGACCACTTCTGCAAAAGGAGCGATTGAAAGAACTGCTCTTTGGAAAAGCAAAGGATTCACTTACCTGCATGCGCCCGTATTTATGGGCCCGCAAAATGCGCTGGAAAGTACCGGCTTTATGCTGGCTTCCGGTAATCAATCATTAATAGAACAACTACAACCACAGCTCTCAAAAATGACGGGTAAGTTTCTAAACTTTGGAGTTGAAGAAGGCAAAGCGGCAGGCATCAAATTATCAGGCAATTTGTTTTTGTTAAGCCTTACCGCGGGGCTTGCTGATGCGCTTGCGCTTGCCAAAGCACATGGTATTGACTGGCATGAAATTCTTGAACTCTTTACTAACTGGAACCCTGCAGCAATTCTTCCGACACGGATAAAGAAGATTGGCGAAGGTAGTTTTAGCGAGCCTTCCTGGGAACTAAATATGGCCCGTAAAGATGCCGGGCTTATGCTAAGCAAAGCAAACGAGGCACAGGCAAATCTGATCACTACACCCGCTATAGCAGCCGCGATGGATGAATGGATAGCCAAAGGTTATGGCGACAGCGACTGGAGTATTATTGGAAAGGATAGTGTTTAGATGAGGAGATATTTTGTTACCAGCTATGGTGGTTTTATTGAGCTTCGGTTGTGTCACTCACTTGTACGTTCCGAACATTTTATGAACTGAAATTTGTTGACATTTAAAAGAGTAAAAGAGATACCAGAATAATTATACTTCCGCCTTAATACACATATTCAATAGTTGCCGGTTTAAAGCCAATTCGCATTGCGTTCACTTTTAAGGTATCACCTGCATTTAATTGAATTGTTTCTCCATTATACACCTGCCACAGTGGCGCTGCGGGTATTTCAACTCCATTCTTTATTTTGGGATTAAGCAGCGCGGAAAAATCCCATGATAATATCTTGTGCATTTCATTTTTATCTGCTCCCGCTTTTAAAATTCTATAACCAATTGATGCACCTTTTGTATTACAATTGATCATTATAGTATTTAAAGTCTTTGTAATGACTGGCGTATCAGTAGCAGGCGGTTCGTTCTTACCATTCCACCATTTTGTTATCATTTCTTTTTCAGGCAGGCTGCTCATATCACCCACTTTCTTTGTCCAGGCATTAAAGGCATTTCTAAGTTCTGTAAGTTTCTCTTTATACATTGGATCGTTTGCAAGATTGTGTAATTCATTAGGATCTTTTTCAACATCGTACAATTCTTCTTTAGGTTTTGTTTTAAACCACGCCATTTGATACATATCAAGTTTACCTTCATCACGCAGTTGCAAAAATTCTTTCATCATTGGAATACTAAGCCTGTATTCTATAATTTGATAGTAAGACTTTTCAGGTTCGTAGTTGTACAGATATTCATAACGTTTGTCTCTTGCAGCTCTTACACGATCATATTCCGTATCCATTCTATCTCTTCCTGCAAAAATATATTTACGCCGGGTTGTTGACTTTTCTTTACCAAGGAAAGCCTTCCCCTGCATATACGAGGGTATCTTTACTCCTGCAAGAGATAAAATTGTTGGCGCAAAATCAACAGAGCTTATCAAATCATCATTTACTGTTCCTGCATTCTTTTCATCTGGAAACTTAATGATCAATGGAATATGAATACCTCTTTCCAATACTTCGCGTTTCATCCATGGCAATGCACCGCCATGATCACTGTAAAAGAAAATAATTGTATTATCGTACAAACCATCATCCTTCAGTATTTGAATTAATTCACCAACCTGTTTGTCCATTCTTTCAATGTTAGAGAATAGCCGTGAAATATCATGACGTACCGTTTTTGTATTAGGATAAAAAGGAGGTACATCTACTTTATCTGTATCAATAAGCAAGCTTTCGCTATTACGCATGAACAGTTGTGATTCATGTGTAATGAAAAAATTAAAAACAGAAAAAAATGGTTTGCCATCAGGTTTATTTTTCCATGATGCAGCAGGACTATTTTCATCCCAGACAGTTACTGGTGGTACAAATTGGTAATCCTGTTTTTCATTATTTGTGCAGTAATAACCATTCATGCGCAGGTATTCAGGAAAGCATTTTATATAGTCAGGAACAACGGCAGAATAATCAGCAACCGGAGAATATTTAGCACCGGCAGTACCATTAAGGGTACGCATGTGTTGCGTACCAATCGATGTTTGGTACATACCTGTAATTATGGTTGAGCGGCTTGGCGCACAAACACCGGCAGTTGTGTAAACATGCGTGTAACGCACACCTTCCTTTGCAAGCTGATCTATGTTTGGCGTTTTCACAATTGTATTTCCATAACAACTTAAATACGGGGAAATATCTTCACAAACGATCCAAAGTATGTTGGGTTTTGAGCCACTATTTTGCGCAAACAAAAAAATTGTTTGCACTAAAAATATAAATACCAATAAGTATTTACGCATAAATGTTGTGCTTTCTTATTTAAGCCCCATAAAGTTATGCAATGTTTTTATGAGCCACACCGAATTACTACTATTAAACTAAGTTGCCTCGCACTCTTCATCTGTAATTATTCTGTTCAACATATAACAAACCGCACAAGAGTGCGACCAACGCCATTGGCGGGGCAAGCTGCAACGAATGTTTAATGCCTATTCTGTCGCTTGTACATAATCATTTCTTGTTCTTCAATATTTACTGTCTTAAACAACAACTTTTTTGAATGGTAACATGCATCAGCAGAGGATGCTTATCTTTAGCCATTCATTCACTATAATAAAAGTATAATATATGAAAAAATTGTCCTTTCTTTTAGTATCAGTTTTGTTTTTGACAGCATGCAATAACAACAGTTCAACAGAACAAAAATTTACCGAAATTAAGGGAATAGACTCCACTCAAAAACCGGGCGATAATTTCTTTATGTATGTAAATCGCAACTGGTACGACAGTGCACAAATACCAGCATCACAATCAGGTGTAGGCGCTTATATGTTTATGAATTACCCGCAGCGGATACGTTTACAAAACATATTAGACAGTATTTCAAAAGCCAGTAATACAGCAGGAAGCATTGAACAAAAAGTAGGTGATTTTTATGCTTCGGGTATGGACACCGCCACCATAAACAACCTCGGTTATAATCCTGTTAAACCAATACTCTCCACCATTGAAAGCATCAGTGATGTTCCTTCCTTAATGAAGTTCGTTGCAGATGAAGCAAAAGTTAACGATGCCTCTATCATATATTTTGGTATAGGCCCCGATAATAAAAACAGCAGCATGAATATTGCGCATGTTTCCCAGGCAGGCATTGGTTTACCTGAAAGAGATTATTATTTTAGTACAGATCCGCAAAGCATTGCAATACAGGAAGCATACAAGAAATATCTTGCTGCATTGTTTGAGCTTACAGGTACTGATGGTGAAAATGCAATGAAAAATGCTGATATAGTTTACAGCATCGATAAACAAATAGCAGCTTCACACAGAACGAATATTGAACTGCGTGATGTAAATGCCAACTATAACAAAATGCCCCTTGCAGACCTTGCAAAAAAGCAACCCAATATCGGCTGGACAACTTTCTTAGATAACCTCGGTGCTAAAACAGATTCTATTGATGTATCGCAACCTGCTTACTATAATAAACTTAATGAGTTGTTGAAATCTGTTCCCATCAGCGATTGGAAAGTTTACCTTAAAGCTTATTCTTTAAGCAACTATACGAACCTTCTCAGCAAACCTTTTGTTGATGCGGCATTTGAGTACAACAAAGTGGTGTCGGGACAGGCAGTACAAAAGTCCCGTGGCGAAATAATGGCAAGTGCCGTTGACAATTCTATCGGCGATGCACTCGCTCAGTTGTATGTAAAACAATATTTTACAGAAGCTGCCAAAAAGCGCATGCTTGAACTGGTAAATAATTTACAGAAAGCGTTTGAAGCAAGGATAAATAAGCTTGACTGGATGAGCGACAGCACCAAACAAAAAGCCAAAGAAAAACTGTACGCTATCACAAAGAAAATTGGTTACCCTGATAAATGGAAAGACTACAACAACGTAACTATTGCACGCGCTACCTATTTTGAAAATACCGTATCAGCCAATGCCAACAGTTATCAATATCAACTCGCAAAACTGAATAAGCCTGTCGACAAAGCAGAATGGTTCACCACGCCACCAACAGTTACCGCTTATTATAATCCTTTTGCAAACGAGATCGTTTTCCCGGCGGGTATTTTACAAACACCTTATTTTGATGAGGCTGCAGACGATGCCCTAAACTATGGCGGCATTGGCATGGTAATAGGCCATGAAATGACACATGCTTTCGACGACCAGGGCGCACAGTTTGATAAATACGGGAACGTAGAAAACTGGTGGGCAATAGATGACTACACAAAATTTAAAGCAAAAACACAACAGGTCATTGATCTCTACAGTTCATTTACCGTGCTCGATACACTGCACATAAAAGGCGCCATGACGGTTGGCGAAAACACTGCAGATGTTGGCGGCGTAGCCATTGCATATGATGCTTTTAAACTCACCAAACAAGGGCAGGACACTGCAGCCATCGGCGGCTTTACACCAGACCAGCGTTTCTTTCTATCCGTTGCACGCATCTGGCGGGTAAAGATGAAAGATGAGTACCTGCGTTTATGGATCAACAATAACCCACACTCACCACCCATGTGGCGCGTAAATGGCCCGCTCATGAACTCGACACATTTCTACGATGCATTCCATGTACAACCCGGAGACAAAATGTATTTACCCGATTCGGCAAGAATAACGATTTGGTAGGAGAATTTTTTGGTAGTGGGCTGTAGTATTTTATGGCATCGGTTGTTGTGTCACTCACTTGTACGGTTGGATTATATATTGAGCGGGAACAGCCGATACAGGCCGATCTGCGGATTTACAATCGATAGGGTGAATGAGACTGAAGCGGTTATTGGCGATAGCGTTATTGTAATTTATGTGACGACAAAACCAGATTATATTTGCTTTTTCTTTAAATCTTTCACTAATAGTAACTTGGTTAATTCTCAAGGCTTGCCTGCACCGTTGTTCCAAGAATATCAAATAAAACGCAACAAGCTATCGCAAGACTGAGGCGTAGCCTTGTGCGGGTTTAGTAATCAAGGCTAAGATGAACACAAACAAAACCCACGCATCAATCTTTAGCAGCAACGGTAATTGATTACATTGATTTATTATCCTACAACAAGTTATACCGAATGTCTACTGCCAATAGGTTGCTACTAATATCCTGCCTCGGAGAGGCAACCTATTTGTAGAAAATTATTGTCTTTAATGGGGCTTTGCCCCTCCGGGGCAACCTGTAAAACAAATATTATGAGCGATACCTATACGCAATTATACATTCAATTGGTTTTTGTTCTAAGGGGCAGAAACAATTTTATACAATATTTATAGGAAGAAAAAATGTATTGAATCCCCATTTGAATTTTATGATTAAAGGTTGAGATAAACAGGTTGCCCCTCTGGGGCAAATTTGATTTTTGTTTTGTCTTCTACAAAGAGGTTACGCCGCTGGCGTAATTGTATTATGCTCATTAAAAAATTATCATGTCTCCCGCATTAGATTTATCGCAAGATTGATTTTTGTTTTTTACAAAGAGGTAACGCCACTGGCGTAATTAATTACCATTGCTTAATAGAATTAATTTCAGTACAAGAGTGCGACGCAACGATGATGCCACAAGGTGCAACTGCAAGGCTCAAAAAAATAACTGCAAATACTGATGCGAAAACCTGACTACCGTAAGGCAGATTTAAGATGCATCACTTGCCTCGGAGAGGCAACCTCTTTGTAGAAAATTTTTATCTTTAACGGGGCTTTGCCCGGGAGGGGCAACCTGTAAAACAGATATCATGAGCGATACCTATACGCAATTAGACATTCAATTGGTTTTTGTTCTAAGAGGCAGAAACAATTTTATACAATATTTATAGGCAGAAAAAATGGATTGAATACCTATTTGAATTTTTTGATTAAAGGTGGAGATAAACAGGTTGCCCCTCCGGGGCAAATTTGATTTTTGTTTTGTTTTCTACAAATAGGTTACGCCGCTGGCGTAATTGTATTATGCTCATAAAAAAATTATCATGTCCCCCGCATTAGATTTATCACAAGATTGAATTTTATGATTGAAGGTTGAGATAAAAAGTTTACCTCGCTGGAGTAATTATTCCCATTTTTATTAGCAGACAACTCAAACTTCTACGCTTCCATCTACGCTTAGATAAAAGCTGAATAAAGTATCGAACGTACAAGTGAGTGACACAACAGGCGATGCCATGAAAAACTATTGCTGGTATCACAAAATAATTACGCTTAAAAATCTATTCACTTTTCGCAGCATCAAAATAATGTTCCTGTCCGGCATCTTCCCGCCTAAGCGAACGATGCGCTTTAATTACCAGCCTCCCTCCAACGGGTGAATCTTTCTTTGAATGCAAATGCATTTTCCGCTGTCACTCACTTGTACGGTTGGATTATATATTGAGCAGGAACAGCCAATACAAGCCGATCAGCGGATTTTAAATCGATGGGGTGTATGAGACAGAAGCGGTTATTGGCGATAGCGGTATTGTAATTTATGTGACGACAAAACCAGACTATATTTGCTATGGCTTAAAATCTTTCACCAATGGTAAACTGGATAATTAAGAAGGCTTGCCTGTATCAACATTTAAAATAAAAGTGGCGTGAAGAAAATATTATTAGCAGTATTGGCATTGATGCAATTGCAATTTCTGCAGGCACAAAATAAAGTTCCTGTTTTTATTTCAGGTAGTGATGGCCATAAATCATACCGGATACCAGCCATCGTCAATTTGCCCAATGGTAACTTATTGGCTTTTTGTGAAGGACGGGTAGAAGGCTCAGGCGATTTTGGCGACATTAATATTGTTTTAAAAATTAGTGCAGACAAAGGATATACATGGGGAAATTTACAGACTGTTGTGGATGCTGATTCTTTGCAGGCGGGCAACCCTGCACCGGTAGTTGATTTAACTGACCCCAACTATCCCCAAGGAAGGATATTTCTATTTTACAACACAGGAAATAACCACGAGGGCGAAGTGCGGAAAGGAAATGGCTTGAGGGAAGTTTGGTATAAAACATCAACCGATGGCGGAAATACATGGAGCGATGCAGTAAATATTACTTTGCAAACGCACAGGCCTTATCAGCCACGGGTAAACCCTGCTTACAATTTTAAAGAAGATTGGCGCAGTTATGCCAACACACCCGGCCACGCCATGCAATTTGAAAGTGGAAAATACAGGGGAAGGATATTTGTTGCCGCTAATCATTCTGCCGGCGATCCCAAACCCAACGCACAAGATTATTTTGCACATGGCTTTTATACAGATGATCATGGAAAAACATTTAAAATAAGTGAAACTGTAAACGCTCCCGGCAGCAATGAATCTATGGCCACACAAATTAGTCACAATAAATTGATGATGAACAGCCGTAACCAAAACGGTATAGTACGGGCAAGATTGGTTTCTGTTAGCAGTAACGGCGGCAAAACATGGGATACTACCTATTTTGATAATGTATTGATTGACCCTGTAAATCAGGGTAGCATTTTAACTATTGGAAAAAAGAAAGGTAAAGCCATTGTAGCTTTTTGCAATGCTGCGGATATAGTGCAAAGGGATAATTTAACGCTGCGTATAAGTTATGACGATGGCAAGACCTGGAAGAAAAATTTTGTAATTGATAAAGCGGGGGTTGATGATAAAAAAGATCATGCCGCTTATTCAGACCTGGTAAAAATTTCGAAGAATAAAATTGGTATTTTATACGAACGGGATGAGTATATGCAGATCGTATTCTCGGTGATTGATTGGAAAAAATAATCGTAAACTTAGAAACTGCCAGAGTTATTTATTTTTTTTGGTTATCAGCTTTGTTTTTTCATGGCATCGCCTGTTGTGTCACTCACTTTTACTGAATAATTTTATGGCAACTTTAGTTTCATTATCCAAATTTCTTAATTAATTCAAACAGCTTCTTAAAAAAATAGAAAGATGAAGATTAAAAAAATTGCATTAATGCTGCTGCTAAATATTCCTGCCGCATTGTATGCGCAAAAACCTGCAATTATTCCACAACCTGTAAGCATGCAATACGGTACAGGAAATTTTATCATTGACAATAACACCACATTAAAATTTAACAAAGCTGACATGGCATTGCAGGAAGCGGCAGTGTTTTTCAAATCTTTTATTAAAAATATAAGCGGCATTGAATTGCTAAACAATACTGTAAAAAATAAATCAGTTGAATTGAAGTTGATAACCGATACAGAACTGGGTGATGAAGGATACCTTTTGTCAATTACCCCGGCAACGGTTAAAATTTCTGCCAATAAAAAAACAGGAATTATTTATGGAATGCAATCCTTATTTCAAACCTTACCTGCCATACGAACAAATGCTGCATTAACTGTTCCCTGTATGGAGATAAAAGATTATCCCCGGTTTAAATGGCGGGGTATGCATCTCGATGTAAGCCGCCATTTCTTTGGCCCCGAA
>JBBRDW010000134.1:0-11968 GCA_038203525.1 Chitinophagales bacterium
GCACGCCAATAGGCGTCCATCTTTTGTAATAATTCAGGCGATAAAGTTTTAGTATTGGTGTTAATCATTTCTGTTTCCATATATTCTTTTTACTTGTTATTATCAATGAACTATTTTCTATACCAGCATTTTTTTTCATGGCAGCTTCGTTGCGTCGCAATCCTTTCATCGGCATCACATTTTGCAACTTAGCCTGCGTGTGTAGTTGGTTGTTTTGTATGCCACATAGCATTACAGAAAGTACAAGAGTGCGAGGCAACGATGTTTAATAGATGTTCTTCAGCCAGGTTCATAAATATCTTCTACATCATTCGAACATATTTTTATTTTACCTTCAACATACTTGCATTGATTGCAACAACGATCGTACTTACGGCCATCAAAGCCGCACCTACAGCCGGACTTAATAATATGCCCCAATGGTATAATACACCTGCTGCCAGCGGTAATGCAACGAGGTTATAGCCGGTGGCCCATATTAAATTTTGAATCATCTTGCGATGTGTGGCTTTGCCAAATAAAATCAAACTCACGATGTCTTTTGGATTACTGTTCACCAATATTATACCAGCGGTTTCAGCAGCTATATCGCTGCCACTGCCAACTGCAATGCCAACATCTGCCTGGGCAAGTGCCGGTGCATCATTTACTCCATCGCCTGTCATGGCTACATATTCGCCTTTGCCTTGCAACTCTTTTATTTTTTCTAATTTTTGATCGGGCAATACTTGTGCAATAAAACTATCCATACCCAATGTTTCACTTACAGCTTTCGCAACTCTACTATTGTCTCCGGTCAATAATATTGATTTAATATTTTCTTTTTTCAATGTAGCAATTGCATCTGCAGATTCGGGACGTATTTCATCAGACAAAGCAATGTATCCTGTCAGCACATCGTTTATGATAACAAACACAACAGTTTCCGTATCATTCGCTTTAAAACCCTCGGGAATAGCAATGTTTTTTTCTTTTAAATAGCCCGGGCTAACAACCAGTATTTTTTTTCCTTCAACCGTTGCTTCAACACCCTTGCCTGTAATAGCATTAAAATTTTCCGTTGCAGGAACAGTGAGCGATAAACTTTTCGCTTTCTGTAAAATACCTGTCGCAATTGGATGTTCGGACTTTTGCTCCAACGCAGATGCAAGCCTTATCAATTCATTTTCGTTTACATCTTTTTGAAGCGATACTATTTTTGCCACTTCAAATTTTCCTATAGTGAGGGTTCCGGTTTTGTCAAAAACGACGGTGGTGATCTTTCTTGAATTTTCAAATGCTGTTCTGTTCTTGATGAGCAAGCCATGTTGTGCTGCCAATGAAGTTGATTTAGCAACTACTAACGGCACCGCTAACCCTAAAGCATGCGGGCAACAAATAACGATTACTGTAACCATCCTTGCCATGGCAAAGTCCAAAGCATGGCCTGTTAAATACCAATATAAGAATGTTGAAATACCTGCAATTAATGCAATAAAGAATAACCATTTCGCTGCTTTATCCGCGAGCAATTGTGTTTTTGATTTTGCCTTTTGTGCATCATCCACCAGCTTGATAACCTGAGAGAGATAAGAATCTTTTGTGGCGTGCGAAACCGTGATTTTTATAGCGCCATTTCCATTGATCGAACCTGCAATTACTTTATCGCCTTTTATCTTTTTCACCGGCTTCGATTCTCCTGTGAGCATAGACTCATTAAGATAGCTTTCACCTTCTGATATGATTCCATCGGCTGCAACTTTTTCTCCTGGCTTAACAAGAATGATGTCTTTCTCCTTTAATGTTTCTGTTTTTACATCATGTACTTTATCACCCATAACCATGTGTGCATCCGAAGGCATCAATTGCACCAGCAATTCAAGCTCTTTTGAAGCTCCTGCAATGGATTTCATCTCTATCCAATGCCCCAGTAACATGATGAGAATAAGCGTTGCAAGTTCCCAGAAAAAATCCATTCCTTTTAAACCAAAAACAGTAGCTGTGCTGTAGATGTATGCTACCGAAATAGCAAAGGCTATTAGGGTCATCATGCCCGGGTTCTTTTCTTTTAGTTCACTTAACAACCCTTGTAAAAAAGGCCATCCGCCGTAAATAAACACTACGGTAGACAATGCAAATAAGATGTAAGACGAGCCCGTAAATTGCCAATCAACTCCAATGAATTGTTGTATCATAGTTGATAGCAACAAGATGGGTAGAGTTAATACCAATACCACGTAAAATCGCTTTTTAAAATCAGCAATCATCATGGCATGATGGTTATGCCCGGCATGACCCATTGGTGGATTGGCTCCATGTGGCATTGCATCCTGTTTCATTTTAGAATGGTCCATCATAATTATCTATTTATTACCAGAGTGAGCAGAAAAAAGCTCTCCTTCAATGCAGTAACACTGTGCGGAATATTTGCCTCTAACGTGATCATTTGTCCTTTTCCCATTGAAAATTTTTGTTGTTCAGTAAAGAAGTCTATTTCACCATCAAGTACCTGCACGCTAATATCTCCAATGGCAGTATGTTCTTTTAATTCGGCATTTTTATGCATTCCGATCAATACTATGGTCGTAGTGTCAGATTTGAATACAGTTATTGAATTGCGATCACTATCTGTCCAGGTAGTTTCCTGTTTTAGTTCAGCAATAAATTTATTCAGGTCTATTTCAACTAACCTCGCATTCAACATCCGTTCACCTTCAGGCCGCAGCGCAGTGGATTCGATCGATTTATTTTCCATTATTTTATTTTTAATTGATGAGTTTCTAATCTTTCAACTAATGTATTGGACATTTCTTCTGACGAAATTCCATAACCATTTACCAACAGCCCTTTCGTTCCAAACCTTGGTGAGGAAATGGCATATAATATTGACTGGTCGCCGGGATTTGATTCACCCTCAAACCGAAAAACCTTATCAATATTAAAATCATCGGGTGACAATATCATACCTGCCTGTTGATAAAAAAGGTGTGCTTCATGGATATTGAAATCCATCGTATAGCCTTCTTTTTTTAACCCGTTGATTGTTTCTGACAATGTGCCATAATATTCTTTCATACCTGGTTTTATCCCGCATTTAAATTTTGATTGATTTTTAAAATCAAATATGATGATCAACGTTCTTCATCATAAGAAGTCATTGTGCCTTCATCAGAAGCTCCACTCCCCGGCCGGGACTTTACATTTTCAACTGCACTTGATATAATATTATCAATCGAGGCTGCAGTTGTATGTTGACCTTTTTTAAATTTATTTACCGGGTTACTTCCCGCACCCGTTTTTTTGCCGTCTGCTGTTGGGAGCACTTTTTTTTCTTTTTTCATTTTTTTTATTTTAGTTATTAATAAATACGCAAAAATCTATCCGGTGTCTGCATTAATATAATCATGTCTTTTACATATTAATCAAAGCCGCATGTAGATTGCAACAATTTTTATGAACCAAACCGCATTGCTACGATTAAACCGTTGTTGCGTCGCACGCTTGTACGTTTTGTCCATTATTCAGCAATGTGCAACCATGTACACTAAATCATAAACTCATTAGCCCATGCATCCTTTTATGCAACACTTTCTTTTCTCTTTTTCTATTAACCAAATGCGGTAAATTCCTTTATCGTATAATTACCCGCTTTAGTAAGATGAGCCTGTAATACATCCATCGCAATCGGGTCGTGCATGGTAAGCAATACACTTTGTGGTTTTAGTTGAACATCTGCATCTTCAACTCCCGGAATTTGAAGTAAGGCATGTTTTACGTTATTAACGCAACCTCCGCAACTCATGCCTTGTAATTGATATTTTTTTTTCATTTTTAAGTATTTTAAATTAATAGGTTAATCCTTCTATCGGTATCGGAAAAATAAAATCCACAAATACATTGTGGTGTGATTTTGATACATGGTCTTTAAATGATTTCATGCTGCTATGCATTACCGCAGCATATTCCTTTCCCAACTTCAAAACAATTTTTTCGAGATCGAATAATTCCTTTTTTACAGCAGCATCTCTTCGTTCTTTTTCTATTGGCAAATTTTTATCAAGTTGCCTCATATTCTTTTCAAAGACTTTATCAGCCAGTTCGTAAAATGGGGTAAGCAGCGGATCACAGGAATATGTTTTAATATGAGAAAATTTGATCGCTTCTTTTTTTTCAGCTTCATCAAGCAATCCATCACTGTCCGCTGCAAGCAGTGTTATGTATGCAGGAAATTTAAGCAGCGCTTCCTTTTCCTGTGCAGTAAGATTTGTAAATGGAATCATATCTTTTCTTTAACTGAGGTTATAATTTATTTATCCATTGCGCCCAATTTTACTTCGGCCTAATTTGTTAAACAACACTTCGGTTACGTATTATCTCCACAGAACAATTTGCATGCAGTGCTACCGCCTGCGAAACCGAACCTAATAAAAAGCGTTCTATAGCACCGCCTCCATGCGAACCAACCACGATCAAATCCGCGCCAAATGTTTCTGCTTCATTTAGAATGACGTGTTTTGGGGATCCATTAATTACAGCGGTTGTAATCATTAATGCTGGATGCTTTTCTTGTAAGATTTTTGCTGCAGATTTAACTGCATCTTCTGCAGATTTTTTCGCCACGTTATCAGCTTCTTCATAGTAACCTGCAAGTCCACCCATTGGTGCTGCAGTTGCCATTAGTATGCTTGTATTAACGAAAGCCGAGATAATATGTACTTCCGTATTGGGTGCGAAAAGCCTTCCGGAAAATTCATCAACTGCGCGGCTATTATAATCAGAACCATCTGTTGCCAATAATATTTTCATGATTTTGTTTTTATTTATTCAGTATTGTTAATAGTTTCTCAACCGTCCAAGGATGGTGTCAAGAGAAGTTTTTAACTTATCAATTGCACTGTTAACAGCAAGCTCATAAGTATTTCCCAATCCCAAAACAGCAATTGGTTGTCTGCCCGCAAGACGCGCTTCCAGTAAACATCTTTTATCATTTACTCCTTCTTTAGAACTGTTCTCATCAGATAAATGAACTTCCAAACGTGTTATGTGTTCGCTAAATCTGCTTAACTCCTCTGAGAGTAAGTTGTCTAACTTTTTACCAAATCCTTCATGTACGGTCAAATTTTTGTCTGTGTTTAATTGAATAGTCATACTTTATATTTGTTGTTTATTAATTTAGAAACTGTTTGAGTTAATGGTAAATTATTTATTACGATGCCCGTTGCTGCCATGAAAATATACTGATGAACGGATTGCGACGCAACAGTTGATCCTATGAAAAACTTTAGCTGGTATCAAAAAAAACAAACAACTCAAAATGCTTTTTATGTTTACCGGGATATCCATTTTGCCGATTTCTTATTTTGTTATTGCATTGACTTTATTGTTTAAATACAATACGGATGCTGCTATAACCCCATAATTATTTTCTGCAACCTGTTTCTCATTTCAGAAGCAATATCGGCGAGTTCCGTGTTTTCAATTGCCTGCATAGATGCTATTGGGTTAACAGCAGAAACTTCTACCTGGCCTGCAATTTTTTCCTGAAGAATAACATTGCAAGGCAACATGGTTCCAATTTTATCTTCTGCAAGCAAAGCCTTATATGCAAATGGAGGATTACAGGCACCAAGTATTTTATAGTTGTAAAAATCAACATCAAGCTTTTTCTTTAATGTAGCTTTTATGTCAATTTCAGTAAGTATGCCAAACCCTTCTTCCTTGAGCGCCTCTATAACTTTTTCAAGTGCATGATCAAAACTGCCGGTAATCGTTTTACTGAAATAGTATTCCATAATTTTCTTATTGATTTTTTAAAAAATATTATTGATTGCTTGCGCTTAATATACTGCTTTTTTTTGATAAAAGGAACTACGCTGGCTTTAATAATTTTTTTAGAGGCATATTTTTTACCTGCCTGTACGGACCAGATGATTGCTCCTCCTGTTATTAACACAATTACCAGTAAAAAAAACACCAGCCCATGTCCGTTCTCCAGTAATAATATTGTTCATTGTTGTGCATCATAATTTTAATTTTTAAAGCATGTTGTCAATAATGAGATTAACTTCATGCCGTGCATCGGTTGCATACAATCATTTCGCCGCGAGCCATCTTATTTTGCATCATTTTCATCATTTGCGGTTTACCACTATGATTTTTGATTCTATAGGAAATTAACTTTGTCTAAACGACAAAGTGTGCTTTATAACGAATTTACATGTACACAATCAATGCCAATAGGTATTCCATACATCTCTTAGCTCCGGACTTAATGTTGTATTCCATCTTTCTGCATCATTAATTTTTACCTGGATGCTTCAGCAGCCATACAACAAGTTTTGCAATCATCAACTGCTCATTGGTTTTAATGATATATACATTCACTTTACTTCTGTCCGCTGAAATAATTGTTTGATTATTTATATTTTTTATTTCATCTAATTCAATTCCAAGAAATGCAAGGTTGCTACAAATTCTACTTCGTACATCGGGAGAATTTTCCCCAATACCTCCGGAAAATACCAATACATCCATGCCTCCTAGCGCAGCAGCAAATGAACCAATCCATTTTTTTGTTTGATAACAAAAAAATTCGATGGCTTCTGCAGCACGTTCATCAGTGCCTTCAATTTCAATCAATTCACGCATATCAGCACTAGTTTCCGAAATGCCCAGTAAACCGGATTCGTGGTTGATCAAATGACTAAACTGCTCCGGATTGAGCTTTTCAAACTGTATTAAATACCATGCAACACATGGGTCAAGATCACCGGTGCGTGTGCCCATGGGCAATCCTGATGCGGGAGTGAACCCCATGGTTGTGTCAATGCTTTTACCGTCTTTAACTGCGGCAAGACTAGCACCATTTCCAAGGTGAGCTAAAACTATTTTTCCTTCTGCTGTTTCTTTGCCTGCAACACGTTCAAGTTCTTCCATAAGGTAGGCATACGAAAGCCCATGAAAACCGTATCGCTGAATCCCTTTTTGATAATAGCGGCGTGGGATGGATAATAATTTTGCAACAACCGGCATAGAAGTATGAAAGGAAGTATCAAAACAAGCAATTTGGATTAAAGCCGGGTATCGGTTTTTAAAAGCTTCTATCAACTTAATTTCTTCCGGTAAATGTTCGGGATCAAAAGCGCTGATCTTTTTTAATTCATCTAATAATTCATCAGTAATTAATTCCGGTTCGGTATGTTTCATTCCATGAACTATACGATGCCCAATAGCTTTAACTGAATCAAAATGTTTTTGTTTTTCAAGCCAGTCAATCAAATGAGTCGCAGCCTCGGCATGATTGGCAGCTTGTATATATATACAATTTTTTTGGTGATCAGGAACAACATTAAAATTGAGTTTTGCTTTTTCAGTACCGATGTTTTCTATCTCTCCATAAAGTAACTGCTCAAGCTTTTCTTTAATGCGGTACAAAGAAAATTTGATACTGGATGAGCCACCGTTTATAGACAAAATACAATCGTCTTTATGCATGTTCTGTTTCCCGTATTATTATTGAGCGCATGTTGTAGAACATAATATTAATTTTTATGAGCCAAGCTCCATTGCTACTATGAAGCTTTTCTTGCGTCGCACTCTTGTACTTTTTGTACAATATTGAACAAAGTGTAATCATAAAAACTAAATCAAGTCTTCCTTAATATTATAATCCAAAATCCATCAATGCCGCAGCAGTAGACGAACAATCTGTATGCCGGATACTTTTGATACCTAAATCCGAGGCAACATCAACAAACATTTGCACGTCATCAATATACACTACTTCATTTTCCGAAACCTGCGCCATATCAAGCGCCAATTTAAAAATCCTTGTATCCGGTTTTCTTAAATGGACATAACAGGAGGATACAAAAAAGTCAATAAAACTGTTGAGCTTAAACGTATGTATCCTGTATGCGTTGAGTTCTCTTGCCTCATTGCTTACAGCAACAATTTTCAAATTGTATTGCTGTTTTATTTTTTTTATAAAGGCAATCATTTCGTCGTGAGGCGTAGTTAAAGAGAACATGAAATCGCGGAATTCATCGGAGGTAAAATCACGTTTTTTATAGAAAATAACACGGTTAAGATATTCGTTTAATGTTACGCTGCCTTCTTCGTAAGGAGCAAACATAATGCTGTGCCGATCTTCCATATCAGGTATATCCAGGTTAAATTTCTCAGCAGCGTTATGCCTGAAATCGTGTCCCCATCCGTTGCTCAGTAAAACGCCTCCAATATCAAGAAATAAGGTTGTAATATTCGTTTTATTCATGATTTGTTTTTATAAGATATTTTGTTCAATGCTTCAAATCCCGAAACCACATCAAACAATTCTTCATCAATTGAACGCTGGCGTAAGCGATGATATTTTTTGTTGAGATCGTCCAGTAAATCGCTTATGTTTTTTTCTGCTCTTCGCATGGCATCTAAACGACTTGCATTTTCACTTGCCAATGATTCAATGCATGCTTTAAATAAGGAAGTGAAAAGGTATCCATTAATTAATGCGATCAGTGTAGGTTTTGAATCACCTGCAATCTGCGGAAGTAGTTTGGTGGGCCATTGAATTTCCTGTAAAGTTTCTTTCCATTTTTCATCCAATGGCAAAAACCGTTGCATAACAGAAGTATAACCTGCGCCCTCTTTTGGCTGGTTGTGAAAAATATAAAACTCTTGTATGTCTTCTTTTTCCTTATGTTCTTGGCTTCTTGCAAGAATATCTGTAATAAGCGGTGTGATTGCATTCACATCATTCGGAACAGGATATAATTTTGCAGTAGTTAAACCCGCATCTGACAACAGTAGCTGAACACGTTCACCAATACACCATATTTCTTTTTTGCCCGGCAATGCTTTGAGAGAAGCAGTTACAAAATCAGCCATTGAATCATTAAAGCGTGCAACAAGTCCCTGGTCTGATCCAAAAACGATCGCACAAATTGTGGCTTTGCTGTTCTTCTTTACTTGTTTTTTTTCGCTAATGGCTTCGATCTTTTCTGCTTTGAAATATGCGATGATGCCTAAAGCTACTGTGTGATAATAATCATCAAGCGAGTCAACAGCAGTCTCATATTGAACAATGTTTGATGCTGCCATAGCTTTCATGGCGCTTACGACAGACTTCAGGTCTTTTGCACCTTCCGTTTTGCTTCGTAAATTTTCTAAAGTGTCCATTACTGTTTATTTTGATCTGGTTTTGGCTCGTCTTTATTTTCTGCTGGCCTGGGCTTGCCCTGATCCTCTTTAGGCTTGTCTTTATCCTGATCTGATTTTGGTTTATCCTTATCTTCATCAGGCTTTGACTTATCTTTATCTTTATCTGCTTTCGGCTTATCCTTATCTTTATCCGGCTTTGGCATGTCTTTATTTTCCTCTGACTTTGCCTTGTCTTTATTTTCTTCTGGATTAGGCTTGTCTTGAAACGGAGCCAATATTGTTCCGGCGATCTTCAAAATCGCTTTGCTATCTTCATCACTTAGCTTTTCACTTGAAATTAAGCGCTTGATTATTTCGTCAGGAAAATCTTTACTGCTTTTTACCAGGGCATTTTCTGCATCCTGAATTTTGTCGAGCGGGATGTTATCCAAAAGCCCATTCTTTAATGCAAGCAAGAGTATAATTTGCTCTGAAACCGGCATCTGTTGCAGTTCAGGTTGCTTCAGGCATTCACGTATACGTTTTCCATGCTCAATTGTTTTCTTTGTACTTTCATCGAGCCTTGTACCAAAACGGGCAAAGGTTTCCAGTTCTTCAAATTGTGCATACTCTAATTTCAAATTTGCTATGGAACGATAAGCAGGTAACTGCGCTTTATCACCCACTCTTGATACAGATTTTCCCACATCAACTGCCGGTAAAATACCAAGTTCGAATAGTTTAGGTGATAAATAGATTTGTCCATCTGTGATAGAAATTAAATTGGTAGGAATGTAAGCGGAAATGTTTTGCGCTTCCGTTTCAATAACAGGCAAAGCTGTTAACGAGCCACCTTTCAATTCATCGCTTAAATGGGTTGATCTTTCTAATAAACGGGAATGGATATAAAAAATATCACCTGGAAAAGCTTCACGCCCAGGCGGTCTTCTCAACAATAATGAGATCTCACGATAAGCACGTGCATGATGTGTAAGATCATCATAAACGATCAGCACATCCCGTCCCTGTTCCATAAAATATTCTGCAATACTGGTGGCAGCATACGGTGCGATATATTCCAAACCCGGCGAATTATTTCCTTCAGCCACAACAACGATGGTATAATCCATCGCACCTTTTTCTTCCAGGTTGGCAATCACCTTTGCAACAGCGGATGCACGCTGACCAATGGCACAATACACACATAAAACATTTTTATCTTTCTGGTTGAGGATGGCATCAATTGCAATGGCTGTCTTACCGGTCTGGCGATCACCTACAATCAATTCACGTTGCCCGCGACCAATTGGAATAAGTGCATCAATCACTTTAATACCCGTTTGCAATGGGACGGTAACGGCATTACGATCCATGATAGCAGGCGCCGGTCTTTCAATCGGTAATCGTTGCTGGCTCGCAACAGCACCTTTATTATCTAATGGTTCACCCAAAGGATCAACTACTCTTCCAATCAAAGCATTACCAACCGGCATATCCATCACTCGACCTGTTCGTTCTACTTCATCGCCGGCAGTTAATAATGAATCTTTGCCCAACAAAATCACACCTATTTCATCTTCATCAATGTTATAAGCAATGCCAAACAAACCGTTGGGAAATTGAAGCAATTCTTCAAACCCAACATTGGGCAAACCAGATACTTTTACAATGCCCGTTGATACACTGGTTACAACACCAATTTCACGAGGCGCAAATGGAAACACATAATTGTTGATACTGTCGTCCAATTGTTCGAATGTGGTTTTATTATCTGTATTTATTTCCGTTTCTGTCATTTTATACTGTTGCTGGTTTGCCATTCATTTCAGGCTTTGTTTTTTGTTTATCTTTTGTTGCAGCAGCAATATTGTTTTGAAGCGATTGAACATATTCAGCAAAACTCCAGACGAGTTTATAGCCATTTGTTGTAAGCTCAATACCACTAATCAAATCAGGTGTTGTTGTAAACTGAAGTGTTGTTTTTGTTCCAAGCGTTTCATTTACTGCATCATTCATAGCTGCCTGTTGCGGTGCAGGTAAATCAAATGCGCTTCTTACTAAAATGGTGTTTGCATTGGATGTAAATGCTGCTATGAATTTTTGTTTTTCATCATCATTCAATGTATGCAAGCGTTTGATAAAAGTATTAACTGATTGTTCTTCCAAGGTTGATGAAGCAATTTCTTTCAAAGCGTTTTTTGTGATAGTAAAAACCTGTTGTTGTGTTTTAGCTGCACTTGCCAACGCATCAGTTTCCTCTTTTTCTTTTATTGCTTTTTCAAGGCTGGAACGTAAAGTGCTGGCTTCATTCTTTGCATCTTCCAACAGCTTATCGCGTTGCGCATTTGCATCGCCAACTGCTCTGTCCATCAAGGCTTTTTTCTGCGCATCGAAGTCATCATTTCTTTTTTTAAAGTCTGCCTGTTCTTTTATAGCTGCTGCTTCTTTATCATCAGCATCTTTAATCTGAGCAGCAATTTTTTTCTCCCTTTCATCAATGGCATTCAGTATCGGTTTATATAAGAACCGTTTAAGTAACCAAACTAAAATGAGGAAATTTATTACCTGCGCAATTACCGTAAACCAGTTAATGTTCATGATAAATTATTTTGCGATGATGTGGTTCCAGAACGGATTGGCAAAGATGAGTATCATCGAAACCACGAAGCAGTATATTGCTATAGATTCTATCATGGCCAATACTACAAATAATGTTCTTGTAATCGTTGGCGCGGCATCTGGTTGTTGCGCAATGGAACTTAATGCTGATGAAACCGCTTTACCTTCACCCAACGCAGGCATCATGCAGCCGATGCCGGTTGTAAGCCCTGCCATTACAATTGATATTACT
>JBBRDW010000135.1:0-11967 GCA_038203525.1 Chitinophagales bacterium
ATCTTTTACTTTTATATCTTTATTCATCAGCGGTTGGGGTCGGACACAGCAATGAATTCCCTGCCTGCAGCAATACCCGACCGTTATTGACAGGATAATATTTCAAAACCCATGAAGATTGGAACGAGTGAACCGACGAACGAAGTTCTGAATGTACAAGAGTGCGACGCAACAGATGATGCTATGAAAAACCGTTGCCCGGCCCCAAAAAATGTATTTATTATTTTAAAATAAACTAATAAACCCAATATGAATTTTTGATTGCCGCAGATCGAATTTAAGATCGTTGCGCTTACCCACCGCATAAGAAATGTTGAAAATACCGGTTTTAGTTTCGAAAGCCAAACCGGTACCAAATGCAAAATAATTATGGTGATAACTGCTACTGATACTTTTATTGGCGGCGTAACCTGCGTCGGCAAAAACAAAGAAATAACCGTTTTGTGCAAGCAGGTAACGATATTCTGCAGTTGCCACCGCAAAAAGATTGGTGAAAATACTTTCTTCATCAAAGCCACGTAGTGTTTTAAAACCGCCAATTTGAAAAAGTTCATTTTGAAAATAATTAGGCGTTTGCAGCCAGCCCGCCTGTACACCGGCTTTTAAGGTAGCCTGATTACCGAGGGGGAAATAATGTGCACCATTTAACCTGCTTTTAAAAACGTAACTTTTTAGTTTAACAGTATCGTATAAACTGCTGTAGTTAAAAGAAGTGTCTTTTATTTCGAGTACTGCGTTGTTTCTGCGGATATTTTTTTGCCCAAACCCGCTGATAATCTGTAGCTCGTTTCCGCTGCGCGGATTAAACCGGTAGTTGGTGTTATTAAAGTCGTATTGTAGCGCAAGGCCAGCTTCGGTAAGGTCAATAATGTTGGGCAGACTTTTGGTTATTTTAACTTCTGCTGTATCTACATTGAGCACATTGGTTTTGTACGATTGAAATGAAACTGTAACTGACTGCCGGGTAGAGATATTATACGCCACGCCTGCTTTGGCAATAATGTTCAGAAAAAAAGAATCGCGTTTATATAACTCAAAATTTAAATTGAGGGCAACGGGTGAATGAAAAATATAGGGCCGTTGAAAAAGCAGGTTCAATCTTGGCGATTTTGACTGCAGCTGCTGCCAGGTAATACCTAATGTTTCGCCATTGCCCATAGGGTTTCGAAGGTTTAGGTTGGCATCGCCAGTTAATAAAAGTTTGCCGCCATTTTGTACATTGGAAGGCTGAAAACCCACCAGTATATTTACCTGGTTGCTTTTACGGTTTTGGAGATATAACTTCAATTCTGCGCCGGAGTTAAGCATTGAAACGCTGTAGGGTTGGGCCTGCACAAGAAAAGGCAGTTCAGCTAAACGCTTATTAATCCTGTCAATTTTATCCTGCTGGTAAACTGAATGTTCGGCTATATCTAAATAATGCTCAATAAAATTCTTTGAAAGCTTGATATCGCCATAAACCAATATGGTGTCAATATGATATAGTGCCTGTTTGTCAATCTGAAGGTTTGCACTGATATGGCCGTCATTTAATACAAGGCTGTCTAAATAGATGCGTGCAAAGGGATAGCCATTGTTCGCAAAATAATCGAGCAGCTGAATATAAAGTAACCCAACTTTCTGTTGGTTAAAAGGTTGGCTGTTAAAAGATGCACGGTAGTAACCCAACTGGTTTAAGAGCGGTAAATCGTTCTCTTTAAAATTTAGGTTTTCCCAATCATATTTTTGACCTGGGAATAATAGTATACCCATTGAAGCAGCATCTTCCCACACAGAATCAACAGATGCGCTGATATAACCTTTGCTTGTTAAAAGAACTGGTAACTGTTGAACATAAGCCATACAGCCTGCTTTATTAGCAAATTGGGTTGCTAACTGCATTTCATTTATTGTTTGTTCATAACCCTGAACCGGTTGTATAAATAACTTACATACTTTTTGTGCGGTTGTATGCAAACACAAAAAGCAAAGCAGCAGCAACATGCAACACCTGTATTCAGTTATTTTTGCCATATTAGGTTTGGCAAGTTTACAAAAGATAAAAACAATATGGCTGGTATTTATATTCATATTCCTTTTTGCAGGAAAGCCTGCCACTACTGCAACTTTCATTTCTCCGTTTCATCGAAGCAACTGGATGAAATGATACAGTCCATTTGTATTGAAGCAGGTTTGCGCCGCAATTATATCAACGAAAATATAACCACAATTTATTTTGGGGGTGGCACGCCTTCTTTATTAACGGCTGAGTCATTGCAAAAAATTATCCATAAAGTCGCTGATCTATTTAAAATTGATACCGATGCAGAAATAACTTTAGAAGCAAACCCGGATGATATTAACACTGAAAAACTGTACGCATGGAAAGCAGCGGGTATTAACCGATTAAGCATTGGCATACAATCTTTTTTTAACGAAGATCTGCAATGGATGAACCGTGCGCACAATGCAGCACAGGCTTTACAAAGCGCGGAGTTGGCAAAGGCAGCTGGGTTCAGCAATATAACCATTGATCTTATATATGGAACGCCAACGCTGACCGATGAACAATGGCAACAAAATTTTGAAACTGCGGTACGGTTAAACATTCCGCATTTATCCTGTTACGCATTAACCGTAGAACCAAAAACGGTATTGGAAAAAATGATTGCCCAACATACAATTGAAAATGTGGATGCCGATAAACAAAGCCGCCATTTTGAGTTGTTGATGCAATGGGCTGCCGAAGCGCGGTACGAACATTACGAAATTTCCAACTTTGCAAAGCCAGGGTTCAGGAGTAAACACAACAGCAGTTACTGGCAGGGGAAAGAATATTTGGGCCTTGGACCATCGGCACATTCGTTTAATGGAAGCAGCAGGCAATGGAATATTGCGAATAATGCTTTGTATATCAAAAGCATTCAACAAAATATTGTTCCGTTCGAAATTGAATACCTGACTCCTGCACAGCAGTTGAACGAATATATAATGACGTCCTTAAGAACAATGGAAGGACTTTCGCTTGAAAACGTAACAGATAAATGGGGAACCGCCGCTCTTAATAAAATAAAAAATGGTTCAACAAAATACTTTGCAGAGGAAATGATGTTTGAAAAAGATAACCATTTTATACTCACCAACAAAGGGAGATTATTTGCAGATGGCATTGCTGCCGAACTGTTTTGCTGACGCCGATTGTTGCTGCATAAAGATTTTAAGTACAAGAGTGCGACGCAAGGAACGATGAGGAAGGATGTATTGCCTGGCTCAAAAAAAATACGACGCTATACCAATACTTCTTCAATTTTTTTAAAGCCTTCTGCTGCGGGAAAATGGTTCCAGAGAATCTCATAAATATTATCGGCAATAGGAACTTCGGCCTGCAATTCCCGGCTGGTAGCATGTATGCTGCGGCTGGCATTGTAACCCTCTGCCACCATATTTAATTCGAGCTGAGCAGCCTTGACAGAATAGCCTTTGCCGATCATATTACCAAAAGTACGGTTGCGACTGTAGAGCGAATAACAGGTTACCAACAAATCGCCCAGATAGGCAGAAGCGGCATAGTTTAATCCGCTGCTATCCTCATCCAGTCTGGCTTTGCGCAGAAAACGCACCATTTCATTCGCACTATTGGCAATGTAAACGCTCAGGAAATTATCGCCATATTCAAGGCCATGTGCAATGCCTGCACCAAGTGCGTAAATATTTTTCATAACGGCTGCATACTGTACGCCCATAATGTCGTGGTTGACTACAGTATTCAAATATTCGTTGTTAAAATGGGTTGCAATTTCTGCGCCCATGGTTTCATCAATACCCGTGAAAGTGAGGTATGAGAGCTTCTCCGCAGCCACTTCTTCTGCATGGCATGGACCCACTACTGCAAAATAATCTTCCAGTTTTACCTCAAAGTTTTTGGCGAGAAATTCATTGAGCAATTCATTACTGCCAGGCAGTAAACCCTTAATTGCCGACACAATTTTTTTATTTTTAAAAGCATCTTTATTGAGGCTGCTCAAAACATCGTGAATATATGCGCTGGGTACTGCAATTATAAGTACATCAGAATTTTCAACTACATAGTGTATGCTGCTGCTCATTTGCAGGTCGCTGCTGTTAAAGTAGGCATTGCTTAAATAATGTGGGTTATGCCTGCGTTGTTTTACATAATTAATGGTTTGTTCGTTGCGTATCCACCAGTTTATTTTGTGGCTGTTATCGGTTAAAATTTTTGCAAGCGCGGTAGCCCAGCTTCCGCTTCCTATTATTCCAAACTGCATATGGGTTGCTTTATTGAAAAGCAAACTTACGAAATAGGAAGAAGGTTGATTGGTTGCGTTAGTTGAAATGTTGATTGGTTGAATTTTGAACCCCCGCGATTTGAATTATGTTTTTTGACCCGGGCATTTGCAATACTGTTAGGCTTTAGTTGCGTCGCACTCTTGTACTTTGGCAAGTAATGCAGCATTTATTGCAGCGAAAGTTGATGGTTACAACACAGTCAACGCCAAAAAAGTTCTTTGCCTATGGTTGTAGCCCTACCAACTCCAACCGCTTTGAACTTCGCTTATATAAAAGCTCAATAAATAATCCAATAGCACAAGTGTGCGACGCAAGGAAAGTGTAATAGTAGTAGAAAAGTTTGGTCATTAAAAAAGCCCTCACAAAAATGCAAGGGCTTTTAATTTTATTCTAATCTGTAATTACAGATTCAAATATTTTACTTCACTTCTTCAAACTCAGCATCAGTAACAGTTTCAGCATTCGCGTCATTTGGTGTGCCTGGTTGCCCGTCAGGTGCTGGTTGAGCTCCGCCATTTGCCTGCTGGGCTTTGTAAATTTCTTCACTTGCTGCAGTCCATGCGGTATTCATTTCTGCCATAGCGGCATCTACTGCGGCTACATCCTGACTTTTATGCGCTTCTTTCAACTTACTTAAAGCAGATTCAATCGGAGCTTTCTTATCATCAGGGATTTTATCACCAAACTCTTTGAATTGTTTTTCGGTCTGGAAGATCATACTATCGGCTTGGTTCAGTTTTTCCACTTTTTCACGGGCAACTTTATCTTCAGCTTCATGTGCCTTTGCATCATTCTTCATCTTCTCTACTTCTTCTTTGCTAAGACCACTGCCTGCTTCAATCCGTATCTTTTGTTCTTTGCCGGTGCCTTTATCTTTTGCACTTACATGCAGCATTCCGTTCGCATCAATATCAAAAGTTACTTCAATCTGTGGTACGCCACGCGGTGCCGGTGGAATATCGGCCAGATTAAATTTACCAAGGCTCTTGTTCTGTGCGGCCATTGGTCTTTCCCCCTGTAAAACATGTATTTCAACACCAGGCTGGTTATCGCTTGCGGTAGAGAATGTTTCTGTTTTTCTTGACGGAATGGTTGTATTACTTCCAATCATAGTAGTCATTATGCCACCCATTGTTTCAATACCAAGGCTTAGCGGCGTAACATCCAATAATAATACATCTTTTACTTCACCGGTTAAAACCGCACCCTGTATGGCTGCACCAATCGCAACAACCTCATCGGGGTTTACACTTCT
The DNA here is from genome assembly GCA_038203525.1 of Chitinophagales bacterium. Classification (GTDB taxonomy): domain Bacteria; phylum Bacteroidota; class Bacteroidia; order Chitinophagales; family Chitinophagaceae; genus Limnovirga. The sequence goes on from JBBRDW010000135.1 coordinate 5,543, forward strand.
GTTGGGTTTTTTACCAAAGAATTTTTCAACCAGTTCCTGCACTTTAGGTATGCGGGAAGAACCACCCACCAAAATCACTTCATCAATCTGCGATGTATTGTAACCTGCATCTTTTAAAGCAATTTCACAAGGCTTTAAGCATCTTGCAAAAAGGTTATCTGCCAATGCTTCAAACTTAGCCCTTGTAAGCTTAATTACAAGGTGTTTGGGCACACCATCAACTGCAGTAATGTAGGGTAGGTTTATTTCGGTTTCGCTGGAAGAACTCAGTTCAACCTTAGCTTTTTCAGCGGCTTCTTTCAAACGCTGCAACGCCATCGGGTCTTTACGAAGATCGATTGCTTCCTGCTTTTTAAATTCATCAGCCAGCCAGTCCATGATCACTTTATCAAAATCATCACCGCCAAGGTGTGTATCACCATTGGTTGATTTTACTTCAAAAACTCCTTCGCCAAGATCAAGGATGGAAATATCAAATGTACCGCCACCAAGGTCGAATACAGCTATTTTCTGATCAGTATGTTTTTTATCAAGGCCATAAGCCAAAGCCGCAGCAGTAGGCTCGTTCACAATACGGCGAACATTTAAACCCGCAATTTCACCGGCTTCTTTCGTAGCCTGGCGCTGTGCATCATTAAAATAAGCGGGTACCGTAATAACAGCCTCAGTTACTTCATGGCCCAGGTAATCCTCAGCAGTTTTCTTCATCTTCTGAAGTATCATCGCACTTATTTCCTGTGGCGTATATAAACGACCGTCTATATCAACACGAACCGTGTTATTGTCACCTTTTGCAACTTTATAACTCCAGTGGCTAATCTCCTCTGTAACCTCATCAAACCTGCGCCCCATAAAACGCTTAACACTGGAAATAGTGTTTTGCGAGTTGGTTATAGCCTGGCGTTTTGCAGGGTCACCTACTTTACGCTCACCATTTTTTAAGAACGCAACAATTGAAGGGGTGGTGCGGCGCCCCTCGTCATTTGCAATTACAACCGGTTCGCTGCCTTCCATTACAGATACACAACTGTTGGTAGTACCAAGGTCAATTCCTATAATCTTTGCCATATATTTTACACTTTTAGAATTAGTATTCAATAATTTATCAATTCCCTATAATCAATCATTATGCCATCAGGATTAAAAATGAAAAAATGGCAGACGCAGCAATTGTTTTCAGTTTGTAGTTTAAAGATTAAAGATTTTTGGGGGACAAGTTTTGGTTTTTCATGGTATCGCCTGTTGTGCCCCTCACTTGTACTTGCGTTATTACTATTCAGCACAAAATACAATTGGAAGAAAAATCTGGTAAAAAAAATAAACTCGGTACAAAAAAGTTTTATCTTTTGGCGCTATTTGAATCACTTGCTTGCTATCTGGTCAGTAGATATTCAAACAGATTTCATTTAATCATCTAAAACCCCTTTATGAAAAGGAAAACGACAACCACTGCATTTATTACTATGCTTTCCATTGCATCCTTTGTTGCCTGTAACGATCAGGGTGCCGGAACAAAAGACCCCGGCGCGGCTGAAGCAGTTGCCGCACCCGCATTTAATGGCTTCGAAAGCCAGGAAAAATGGGGCGAACACCTTGTTACAATAACTGGCTGCAACGATTGCCACACCCCAAAGAAAATGGGCCAAATGGGCCCGGAACCTGACATGAGTTTGATGCTATCCGGCCACCCTTCTAAAATGCCACCACCGCCACTCACACAGAAAGAAGCCGCGGCAAAAGGTATGGCTGCAACGCAGGACCTCACGGCATGGGTTGGCGCCTGGGGTATTACCTATGCCGTAAACCTGACGCCGGATTCAACCGGTCTTGGATCATGGAAAGAAGATCAGTTTATTAAAGCGCTTAGAGAAGGTAAATGGATGGGGCTGGAAAATACCAGGCCTATTATGCCACCAATGCCTTGGCAGGATTTCAAAAGTTTAACTGACGGTGAAATAAAAGCCATGTTCGCTTACCTTAAATCAATTCCGGCGGTGCACAATATTGTCCCCGAGGCAGACCTGGCGAAGCCACCACCGGCAAAATATTAATGCGGAACAGGTACTTATAATACTTTCATTGCAAAAAAAGGTCTCTGGGCTAAAATTCCGGGGACTTTTTATTGTCATCATGTCATAGTAACGGCTTTTGGTATTTTCTTTGTCAAACTTGGTTAACCTTGCGGCACGTCGTTTTGCTACCCATTGGTTTGCAGTATAAATGTGCGACGCAAGAATGTTCAATTAATAATCTAAAAGCTGACTACAAAAATCTCTCAACTATGCAAAAAGGACAAATAAGGGTCGAAACGGAAAACATTTTCCCCATCATTAAAAAATTCCTGTACAGCGACCACGAAATTTTTCTGCGCGAACTGGTGAGCAACGCCGTAGACGCATCGCAGAAAATTAAAACGCTTTCTTCCATTGGCGAAGCCAAAGGCGACCTCGGTGAACTTCGTATAGACGTAACACTCGACACCAAAGAAAAAACGCTCACCATTGCCGACCGCGGCGTGGGCATGAATAACGAAGAAGTGGATAAATACCTGAATCAGGTTGCCTTCAGCGGTGCTGAAGAGTTTTTACACAAGTATAAAGACGCCAATATTATCGGCCATTTTGGCCTTGGCTTTTACAGTGCTTTTATGGTGTCCGAGAAGGTGGAAGTATTAAGCCAAAGCTATAACGACGAAGCCGCAACTGTTTACTGGAGCTGCGATGGTAGCCCGGAATTTGAACTGTATGATGTGGAAAAGAAAGACCGCGGCACAAAAATAATTCTACACATTAACGAAGAAAGCAGCGAGTTTTTAGAAGCCGGCCGCATTAAAAGTATTCTTGAAAAATTCTGTAAGTTTTTGCCGGTAGCCATATATTTTAACGAATCAGGCGAAGATAAAAAAGAAGGTGAAGAAGAAAAGCCAATCAATAATACCAACCCAATCTGGACCAAAAAACCCAACGAACTTACTACTGAAGACTACCAGAATTTTTATAAAGAATTATATCCCTACGGCGAAACGCCTTTATTCTGGATTCATTTGAATGTAGATTATCCGTTCAACCTAACCGGTGTATTGTATTTCCCTAAAATCAAACAGAGCTACGAGATACAAAAAGATAAAATTCAACTGTACAGCAACCAGGTGTTTGTAACAGATGAAGTAAAAGAAATTGTACCCGAATTCCTGATGCTGATGCATGGTGTAATTGACAGCCCCGATATTCCTTTGAACGTAAGCCGAAGCTACCTGCAGGGCGACCCCAATGTAAAGAAAATCAACTCCTACATTACCAAAAAGGTAGCCGATAAACTGGACGAGATTTTCCGCAGCGACAGAACTTCTTTCGAAGAAAAATGGGAAAGCATTGGACTGTTTGTGAAGTACGGAATGATGACGGACGACAAGTTTTTAGAAAAGGCCAACAAGTTTGTAATTCTCCAGGACACAGCCGACAAAAAGTTTTATACCTACGAAGAATATAAAATTGCCACCGAAACTTTACAGAAGAATAAAGAAGGCAAACACGTAATTCTTTATACCACCGATCTCATACAGCAGGATGCCTATATACAGGCCTGCACGGCAAAAGGCTTTATTGTTGTAAAGCTCGAAACACTTATAGATGCAGCATTTATCAACAACATGGAAATGAAATGGGAGAACGTTCATTTTGTTCGTGTAGATGCTGATATTGTTGACAACATTATAGACAAACAGGAACACACAGAAAGCGTCTTAAGTAAGGATGAAGAAACAAAACTGAAAGAATTATTTACGCCCGAAACAAAAGAGCTGCATGTAACGGTTGAAGTAAAAGGTTTAAGCCCCGATACTGCTCCGGTTGTTGCAACCCGCCCCGAATTTATGCGCCGCATGAAAGACATGGGCGCTGCAGGTGGCGGTATGGCTGCTTTCTACGCCACCATGCCCGACGAAGTAACGCTTACCGTAAATGGCAATCACCCCATTTACCAGGCATTGTTAAACGAGCAAAACGCCGAAAAACAGCACAAGCAAATAAAAACACTCGCCGATCTTGCATTACTTTCACAAGGCTTGCTAAAAGGAACGGATCTCACCAGTTTCATCAACCGAAGCGTAGAATTAATGCACACCGAAAAGGCATAATTTTTTTTCTTGAATAATTAAAAGCCACCTTTTGTTAAGGGTGGCTTTTTCTTGGGCCAGGCATTCACGCTGCTATTAAACTTCCGTTGCGTCGCACTCTTGTACGACGGGAACAGGGCTGAGCAGGTGGAAGGGCCGATAGTTGATGGTTCATAGTTCAAAGTTCAAAACTATGATGGTAATTACCTCCTTGCCTCTTTGCCTCTTTTAATTTAACTTTCACTTTTTATAGTACCCGGAACAGCAATTTGAACGAGTATAATGACGGATAAACTGCCCGAAATAAGAACCGTAAATGTTACCCGCTATATCACGCCGCTGCGCGAAGGCGGCTCGCTGCCCGCCATTGCCGAGGCAGACGACGGGTTTATATATGTGCTTAAGTTTCGCGGTGCTGGGCAGGGTGTAAAATCGCTGATAGCAGAACTTATTTCGGGCGAAATTGCCCGGTTGCTGGGTTTTAAAGTTCCCGAAATTGTTTTCGCAAATCTGGATGAGGCTTTTGGCCGCAGCGAACCCGACGAGGAGATTCAGGACCTGCTGAAAGCCAGTGTGGGGCTTAATCTTGCACTGCATTATTTATCAGGCGCGTTTACTTTTGATAGTGCGGTAACTAAAATAAATGCTACACTTGCTTCTCAGGTACTCTGGTTCGATTGCCTGGTTACCAATGTTGACCGAACGGCCCGCAACACCAATATGCTTAGCTGGCGCAACGGAATTTGGTTGATAGACCATGGCGCATCGCTGTACTTTCACCATAGCTGGCAGCAGCCGGAAGAACAGGCAAAAAAAACCTTCCCCATGGTAAAGGATCATGTGTTTCTGTCAGCCGCGGCGGAGCTTGAAACCGTAAATGAGCAGTTTAAAAATATACTTACAGAAGACAAGATAAAAGCCATCGTAAACCTGGTTCCGGATGTCTGGCTGGCCGATGCCTCCAGCACCGAAACACCGGAAGAAAAACGCAACGTGTACACAAGGTTTTTAACCACAAGGCTTGGCCTGTCAGCAAATTTTGTAAAAGAAGCAAACCATGCAAGAGAAGCAATTATTTGAGTATGCGGTGATACGCGTGGTGCCCTGTGTGGAACGCGAAGAATTCATCAATGCCGGTGTAGTGGTATTTTGTGCTGCGCAAAATTTTCTGCAGGTAAAAATAGAACTGAACGAGACCCGTTTTAACGCATTAACCAGCGAAGTACCTATTGCCGAAGTGCAGAAAAGGCTTCATGCTTTTGAACAGATAGCTGCCGGCGTTACCTCAACGGGTGCCATTGCCGCCTTACCAACAGCATCCCGTTTCCGCTGGCTTACGGCGGCTCGCAGTACCATTGTACAAACCTCGGCGGTACACCCCGGCCTTACCGGCAATGCGCCCGAAACGCTGGAAAAACTATACACGCAGCTGGTGAAATAATTGAAGAAAACCATTTTTGGACCGGCCACTTTACCATTGTTCCGCTTCGGTTGCAGCTTGCCCCGTTAAGGCGCATATGCGTCAAGAAAATTTTGATAAAAATCACTGAAAGCGTTTACCGGTAATTGTTTTACGTCGTCTTGCAATAAGGATTTGGTAAATGATTTTAAATATTAATGCGTTGCCGAATAATCTTCGCTTTCATTTGCAGGGAAAAAAAGCAACTGAGTTCTGAAAGTGGCATAGAGAACCAACCGTACAATCACCCATGAACTATCGGTACACACAGGCATATGAAGAAAGGTGAACCTTGTTGACTTAACTTTAAGATCAAAAAAGTTCACCATGAAAAAGAAAAGTAAAAAAACCTATTCAATTCCTTTAAGGCTGCCAAAAGTAGCCGGGATTGATTGTCATCAGAGCAGCTACAAAGTAGCTGTCTGTAAAGAAGGCCAGGTAACTGTTGTGGAAACATTTGGAACGTTTACCGATGATGTAGAAAAAATCAGGGATCGGTTGCTGCAGTATGGCATTTGCCATGTCATTATTGAAAGCACAGGTGTTTACTGGCGCCATTTATACCGGGTACTCACTGAAGCCGGTATAAAAGTGGTCGTGGTCAATCCCTTCACGGTAAAGCAAAATCCGTTGGAAAAGACGGATAAACCTGATGCGGTATGGCTAGCCACTATTTTAATGAACGGGATGGCCAAACCCAGTTTAATGGTGAGTGAGCAGCAGGAGGCACTCAGGGAACTTACCCGTCAGCGGCTGCATTATACACAGGAACTTACCCGCATCAAAAACAGGATCATCCGCATACCGGAAAGTTGCAATTATAAAATCATGTCGGTTGTATCCAACATTTCT
>JBBRDW010000136.1:0-11940 GCA_038203525.1 Chitinophagales bacterium
TGGCTGGATAAAGAAAATCTAGGTAAATACGAATGGCAAATTGAAAAACAACTCATCAGCTGTCAGGGCTATGCAACGCAGGCAAAGTTGCCCGAAATGAAAACCTTATGCTCCCCATCGGCATCAATGAAGAAAAAATTATGAATTATTTTAAAAGAGGCAAAACCATATTATCAGACAAAAATTTTCCAAAAAGGAAAAATCATAAGTTTTTTTGCAGCTCCGTTCATCACTCAATCATGCTCCAAGAGAGTGTCACAACTTGCGACGCCATAAAAACTAAAGCTGGCTACATAAAAAAATTAATAAGTTAAAAAGTTAAATGCTTGACTCAACGGGTAAACCCTTCAACGTTGCAACTTTATTAAGCTTCTTCTTCCTCATAAGAGCTTACCGGCTCACAGGTGCAAATAAGGTTTCGGTCGCCATGGGTATTGTTTACCCTTGCCACTGCTGGCCAAAATTTATTAAGCGTTACATAAAACAAAGGAAACGCAGCTTCTTTGCGTGTATATGCGTGGTGCCATTCATCTGCGCAAACCACCTGGTGCGTGTGAGGCGCATTTTTTAGCGCATTGTCTTTTGTATCGGCACGACCTTCTTCTATGGCAAGAATTTCGTGGCGAATACTTAACAGGGCATCGCAGAAACGGTCGAGTTCTGGTTTATCCTCGCTTTCTGTAGGCTCAATCATAATAGTACCTGGCACGGGGAAACTCATGGTTGGTGCGTGGAAACCATAATCGATCAGGCGTTTGGCAATATCTTCAGCTTCAATTTCTGCAGATTTTTTAAAAGGACGCAGGTCAACAATAAACTCATGTGCACACTGACCTTTGTTGTTGGTATATAAAATATCGAATTCTTTTTGTAGGCGGGCACGCATATAATTGGCGTTGAGTATAGCATATTCAGTTGCTGCTTTTACGCCTTCAGCACCAAGCATACGGATATATGCATACGAAATTAAAAGAATAGACGCCGACCCATAAGGAGCACCGGAAACAGCGTTTGTTTTACCATTAACCATCGACTGTCCACCATCGACAAAAACATGCCCGGGCAGAAACGGGGCAAGATGCGCTGCCACGCAAATGGGGCCCATGCCCGGACCGCCGCCGCCATGTGGTATAGCGAATGTTTTGTGCAGGTTAAGGTGACAAACATCTGCGCCAATAAGGCCCGGTGCTGTTAAGCCAACCTGGGCATTCATGTTTGCACCATCCATATAAACCTGTCCGCCATGTTGGTGAACAATGGCCGTAATATCTTTTACAGTTTCTTCATACACACCATATGTACTAGGGTAAGTAATCATAATGCCGGCAAGATTGGTGGAGTGCAGTTCGGCCTTTGCTTTTAAATCATCTACGTCTATATATCCGTTTTCCAATGCTTTTACCACTACTACCTTCATGCCGGCCATTACTGCACTGGCGGGGTTGGTGCCATGTGCAGAAATAGGTATCAACATTACTTTGCGGTGGCTATCGCCCCTGCTTTCATGATAGGATTTTATGGTAAGCAATCCCGCATATTCGCCCTGGGCACCGCTATTGGGTTGCAGGCTACAGGCATCGAAAGCAGTTATTTCACACAAATAAGCGCTAAGTTCTTCTATCATTTGCTGGTATCCTTTTGTTTGGCCAGCAGGAGTAAAGGGGTGAACCTTGCCCCACTCGCTCCAGCTTAAAGGAATCATCTCAGCAGCGGCATTCAGCTTCATAGTGCAACTGCCCAATGAAATCATCGATGTATTTAAAGAAAGGTCTTTGTTTTCCAGCATTTTAATATAACGCATCATTTGGCTTTCGCTACGGTGCGTGTTAAACACAGGGTGCGTTAAGTAGGCAGAACTGCGGATCAAATTATGCGGAATATGTATTAATTCAGCACCGTGAAAAATATCAAAAGAAACTGGTTCAATATCATTTTCAAAACAGTTGATCAAATCATAAAGGTCTTCAAGCACGGTAGTTTCATCCAAAGAAATACCAATATGGTTATCGTCAAAATAACGCAGGTTAATTTGCTGGCGTTGTGCCTTTTCCTTGAAAGGCGCTGTATCATTTACTTTTATAGCAATAGTATCAAAAAAATTATCGGACACAATCTGAAAGCCCCGGTGTACAATAGCCTCAGCCACTGTTTGTGTCATCAGGTTAATACGCTGGGCTATTTGTTTTAGTCCGTCAGGCCCGTGGTACACTGCGAACATAGCAGCCATATTTGCAAGCAAGGCCTGCGCCGTACAAATATTAGAGGTAGCTTTTTCACGTTTAATGTGTTGCTCACGGGTTTGCAGCGCCATCCGCAACGCACGGTTGCCCTGGGCATCGATACTTACACCAATAATACGTCCCGGTAGGTTTCTTTTAAATTCATCTTTGGCTGAAAAGAATGCGGCATGTGGCCCGCCAAAACCAAGTGGCACGCCAAAACGCTGGGCAGACCCAACAGCAACATCAGCACCTAACTCGCCGGGCGGCGTTAATAAAGTAAGTGCCAGCAAATCGGTTGCCATAATTACATAACCACCGCTAGTATGTACCGTTTTAATAAATTCCCGGTAATCTTCAACTGCACCAAAGTCATTGGGGTACTGCACTATTGCCCCAAAAAAACTTTCGTCGATTGCGGCGGTTTTATAATCCCCAAAAATAACTTCGGCATTTATTGGATGTGCCCGGGTAACAATTACATCTTTTGTTTGGGGAAAAATAGCATTGTCTACAAAAAATCTGGGCTTTTCGATCGTTGCACCTTTATTCACATGATGAAATACCATGGCCATGGCCTCTGCAGCCGCTGTAGCTTCATCCAGCAGCGAGGCATTGGCAATAGGTAAGCCGGTAAGGTCGCTTACCATAGTTTGAAAATTCAGTAAACTTTCCAAACGCCCCTGCGCAATCTCCGCCTGGTAAGGAGTGTATTGAGTGTACCAGCCTGGGTTTTCAAAAATGTTGCGCAGTATAACCCCCGGCGTAATAGTGTCATAATAACCCTGCCCAATGTAAGTTTTAAAAACCTTGTTTTTTTTGCCCATCTCGCTAATCAGCTTCAGGTATTCGCTTTCACTAATTGCAGCAGGAATTTTCAACGGTCTTTGCATACGTATCGCTTCAGGCACGGTATTGTCAATAAGTTCGTCAATACTTTTTACACCAATAGTCTGCAACATCTGTTCCCTTTCTGCTTCCGTAGAACCAATATGTCTTTTTGCAAATTCATTTGACTGTTGTTCGAATAGATTTATCATATTTTTAGGTTAACCACTTAAAAAGATGTGCAAAGTTATGTTCTAACAACAAGATAAATTCCGCATTGTTGGCTGTGGGGAAATGATGTGTGCATTCTTTTTTATTTTTATCGTTTAAGCTTTCAAGGTTACCAGCAAAATACATTAATTAGCCCGGCATTGGTAACTTTACTCAGCTTTACTTGCGTCGCACTCTTGTACATTTAATTATTTGTGCAACAATCACAGCCAGCATTACTATCGTTTAAAGCCAGAAGGCTAAAGCTGGTATAGTTTAAAATTAAAAGCAAAGCTTATTTTTGCAATGCTACAAGCCCGAACTATCGTTCCTCCTTACAGGGGAAAGGAAAGTCTGGACAGTAAAGGGCAACCCACCGGTGAACAGCCGGGTTCTGCCAAAGCAGAAACAGAAAGTGCCACAGAAAATAACCGCCCAGCTTAAATGCAGGGTAAGGGTGAAAATGAGAGGTAAAAGCTCACAATGCGCTGCAGCAATGCAAAGCATGGGTAAACCTTGGGTGCTGTAATGCCATGTATAGTACCGTTTTAAGAGCGGCCCGTTCAAGGTACAGGGTAGGCAGCAACATTTCGCCAGTAATGACGAAAGCAGATAAATGATAGTTTAGAAACAGAATCCGGCTTACGAGGTTTGTAGTTACTGCCGGCATATTAAACTGTGCCGGCAGTTTTGTGTCGATTATTTGTAACTCTACAGCTAATGATTTTGCACCTTCTATGGTTGCGACACAACCTTTCAAATATTTGATGAGCATTTGAATATTTTTTTAAGAAAAAAACGTATGTATAGGCAACAATATCAAAGTTTCCTCACCTCCTTGTAATAAATAGCCGTATCAATGTGAACATTTTTTACACCGATAAAAACACCATTCACAATAAATCAAAAACTACCGTTATAATTTTTCAATAACAGTGTTCACTGGTTTGGTAATTTTGATTCTATCAACCGGCTGTAGTAGGATAAATAATTCATCGCTGTCAGGTTCAAATAACGGAGAAAATGCCAATTCAGGTCAAAAAGATCCTTTTCCTTCTGACACAACTGCAATCAGGTTTCCGTCTGTAAAGCCAAATATTATTTTAATCTTGGCTGATGATCTTAACTACGAAGTCCCTACGGTTGATGGTGGCAGTTCTTACTACACTCCCAATATAGATAAGAGGCGCAACAAGGTATGCACTTTACGCAGGCCAGGGCTACACCGCTTTGCTCACCATCCCGGTTTATGCCACTTACAGGTAAATACAATTTCAGAAATTATACAAAATGGGGTGTTATGAACCTTGCTCAAAAAACCATTGCAGATATGCTAAAAGATGCAGGTTATAAAATCTGTGTAACAGGCAAATGGCAGTTTGATGGTGGTGATCTTTCTATTCACACATTTGGCTTTGATGATTATGCCGTTTGGTACCCGTTTAACGATTATAACAATGATAACCCCGTGTGGAGCAGATACAAAAATCCTGCAGTACGTAGCGAAGGTTCATTTAGGCCAACAAGCTTAAAAAACGGTAAATATTCGAAGGATGTATTCATGGATCATTTGTCTGGCTTTATGGAGAATAAAGTAAACAATAATTTTTTCGCTTATTGTTCTATGGTGTTGCCTCACGAACCTTTTAATCCCACTCCTGATGATCCCAAATTTGCAACATTTAATCCTGAAACAGATTCAAGTGATATAAAATATTTTCCATCCATGATCGCCTATATGGATAAAAAAGTTGGACAACTCATAGCAAGATTGAAGAGCTCGGTATCGCAAATAAAACCCTGATTATTTTTGTGGGAGATAATGGTACTGACCATCAAATCACTTCTATTTTTAATGGGCTTCCCTACGAGGGCGGCAAGGCTTACACGGAAGAAGCCGGCGTGCACCTGCCACTTATTGTAAAGTGGCCCGGCTATATTAAAGAAGGAGTGGTGAACAATAGTTTAGTTAATCTTACAGATTTTTTGCCTACTTTGGCAAATCTCGCAAAAATGGATACACCGCAAAACTACGGACAGCTGGATGGAGTTAGCTTTTACCCACAGTTATTTGGTGCAAATGATACTGTTCACCCCTGGAGTTTTTGCCATTTTGAGCCTGCACTTTCTAACCTTGGAGTGGTAAAACGATGGGCACAAAACAACAACTACAAACTGTATGATTACAGATCGAATTTCTACGATATTATTAACGACCGATTTGAAACAACACCCTTAACAGACGGACAGTTAACGCCTGTTCAGCTTGCACTGAAAAATAGTTTTAAGCAGGTGCTGGACAGTTTAAAATAAGCTGAATAAAATTACCCAAAGTTACAAGAGTGCGACCACCGCCTTGGCGGGGCAAGCTGCAACAGACGCACAATAGTAGTAATAGAGCCGGGCAAAAAAGAGTTACTGCCATTAAATTTTAAGAGCCTTGCAGCATACGCGCAATACAACTAAAGTAAATACACTTTAAAAATGTCCGAAGAAAATTAGCAGCATGACGACAAAATACATTGCATTAGTAACCGCTTTCGTTTTTTCATTTTTTATGGAAAATAGCAGCAAAGAACAGGCTTACCCAGCTCAGTAACACAACTTTCTAAACCAGGTATTTTGCTGTCTAATGCTGGCTCAACCTGTGACACACTAAACTAGCCGGTACCCGCATTCTGGACATTGACGCTGTATACCGTAAGAGCTGCGGATGGTGGCGGATATAACAACGGGACAAATGGTTATGGCGACCGCCAAATAGCAGCTTTTTACCAGGTTGATACCGCCGACCTAAGCACTTTTAATTATGTAACTGACGCAAGACTTCAGTTTGCAATTGCCGCTGGGGTTATCTCGAAAAACGTCTTCATAAGACTTTTTGATGATGCCCTAGGCAAGCGTGGTGTTGAACTCGGCAATACGCAGCTGCCGTTATCTGCATTAAAAGAGGATGTGCAAAATCTAAAATATACAGATATAGATTTTGTACCGGGCATCGCAATACCGGCATCCCGAAAATTATATATTTATGTCGACTATTCCCAGCTTAGCTGGAGCAGCGACTCGTTAGCGCTGGTTAGCAACAAAGACCCGCAGACAAACCCTTCCAATACCTGGGAAATGCAGGGCGATGGCGTTTGGTACCATTATACAGCACCGGGCAGCACTTACCTGAGGATTTCACTTGTTGTTTTACCCTATTTAAGCCTGGATGCTGTGGGCTGTAACCAGGTACTGGCCTTAAAATTACCCATTTTTAATGCAAGCCGCAGCAATAACGATGTCATTCTTTCCTGTCGGATAAGCGGGGAAATAAACATGGATCATTATGAACTTGAACGGGTTACCGATAATAGTAATTTCAAAACGGTAACCAACATAAAATCTTTAAACAGTTTCGGGGAACACAGTTATAGTTTTATTGATAAAAATGCCTACGGCAACTTCAGCATGCTGCAATACCGTTTGAAGCAGTTTAGCAATAATGGAACAGTAGCTTATTCAAGAATAATTTCTATCAATCCGGCACCTTCAGTAACTGCTATTATTTTTGCAAACCCTTTTAAAGGCGCACTTAGACTACAATTGAATTTGGCTGTAGCCACAACCCTCGCAGTAAATGTGTACGATCTGCAGGGAAGGCGTGTAGCAACAGAAAATGTAAAAACCTACAGTGCTGCTAGAACGAGTATTATATCAAATTCAACCCAAAAATTAAATAGTGGAGTTTATATATTTGAAGTTATTGCAGGCAAGCAACGGCAGTTTTATAAAGTAATAAAGCAATAAAATTAATTATTTTTTATCTGGCTGAAAAACGAAGTTTTAAAAGGAAAAATCAGGTTTGTTAAATGGCAACTTCCATTCCCTCTTTTGCAAAAAAAGCGTTTGGAAAAAGCCTTTGACAGTCACGCTCCATAGCATCGAGAAAATCATCATCGTGGTCTGGATCGTGATGAGTAATAATTAGCTTTTTTACTTTTGCCCGTATAGCAACTTCTACCGCCTGTTCGTAGGAACTATGCCCCCACCCCTTGTATTTCAGGTATTCATCAGCTGTATATTGGCCATCATGAATAAGTAAATCTGCGTTCTTAGCAAGGTTTACGATGTTCTCATCAATGCCATTAATATGCTCCACATCAGTACAAACCGCAAGCGTTGCCCCATTATCTTCTACACGAAAACCATAGGACCCTCCCGGGTAAAGATGATGCTGCGGAACAGTAACTACTGTTGCACCGTATAGCTTTTCCCTTTCGCCGTAAGTTAGAAACTCGAACTGCGCACCCATCATTTCAAGATCTATGGGAAAATATTCTTTCTGCATCTGCATAGAAAATATTTCTTTAAGATTATTGATCTTGCCACTACGGCCTGTAGCAAGAATACCTATTCGCTGATTTTTGTTATACGCCGGTGCAAAAAAAGGGAAGCCCTGGATATGATCCCAATGAAAATGAGAGAAAAATATGTTGATAATATTTTGAGATAATCCTTCTTTTACAATCTCCTTTCCCAAATTTCTAATACCGGTACCTGCATCTATAATGGCAATCCTATTTACTTTTTCCCTGTGTATTTTTATGCAGGTAGTATTGCCGCCAAAAAGTTGAAACTCTCTGCCACAAACCGGCAGAGAACCACGCACTCCATAAAACTTTACTTTCATATAATTCAAGTTTTATAACCTACCTGAAAAAAAATGAACATGCAAGCTTGTACAAAATAGTAAATTTTCGGTTTTAGTGTGTACTTAATTTTAAAGAACATTTTTTTGGCCCCGCTTTATTGCTACTATTTAGCTTTGGTTGCGTCGCACTCTTGTACCTACGATCGGCCATTCGACTTTGGCTGCAGACTAAAAGCTCCAAAAAAGGGCTGAACGCACAAGAGTGCGACGCAACCGCCGATGCTATGAAAAGTTATTGCCGGGCTAAAAAATGTCTTTGATTCGGTCTCTATTTAGCTTCTTCAAAAAAACAAAAATGGCAACCGGTTTAAATTAATTGTAGCCATTTAGTAGTAAATTTGAAAGCCTGCTCAAGAAGCTTGCGCAATTAGTTATTTTAGGCAACAAGCCAAAGTTTTTTATGGCATCTTCGTTGTGTCACTCACTTGTACGTTCGGAACAATGGGCAGCTTAGCCTGACTAACAATGGCAACATTTAATTCAATTAGCAATATTTTGTATTTAACTTAAACAGATTCTAAACAAATAAAATGTATGGTAAAGGCAAAAACTATAGAAACAACATTGAGCGTGTTAAGTTTTGTTGCAACTGTTGAAGACATTCAAAGACAATCTGATTGTCTCACCATAATAGATATTATGAAAAACGTTTCAGGCTTTGAGCCTAAAATGTGGGGTACTGCAATAATAGGTTTTGGTAGCTATCATTATAAATATGAAAGCGGCCGCGAAGGTGATGCGCCACTGGTTGCATTTTCGCCAAGAAAAGCTGAGTTTGCACTTTACATTGCAAATTTTGAAGGCAAAGAAGCGTTGCTGAAAAAACTTGGAAAACATAATACTGCAAAGTCTTGTGTGTATATAAAAAAAATTGAAGACATTAATGTTGCGGTGCTGAAAAAATTAACTTTAGGTTCAATCAAACATTACCTTACAAAATACAAATAAGCTCCCTGGTTGCAGCTTTGTTAACGGTTGGTCAATCCCTTTTTTTACCCTGTAATAAAGTAAAGTGTATAACTAAAATAAATTTATTTATTCTGTAATCTCAATCCTGTTTTCTTCGGGATCGAGCACAACGCTTTCGTAATAACCATCTCCGGTAGTTCGGGGTTCGCCAATTATCGTAAAGCCATTGCTTCTTAACTGTTCAGTTAAAAGATTTACGTTGCCTGGAGAGGCTGTGGAAACGGCAAAGTGTATCAGGCCTTTATACTGCTGCATTACGTTATTTGCGTTGCCTGGTATATTGGGCGTCTGCATCAGTTCTAGCCTTGAGCCTTTTTAAAAAACTGATAAAATAAGAAGAGAAATTCTTAAACGGGTTAATGTATTTGGCATTTGCTTTTCCATTAAAATAAGTGCAGTAAAAAGTTTTCATCTTTTCGAGATCGTTGCACCAGATAGCTAGGTTTTCTATATGCATAAAGTATTTTTATTTGCGGATAAAGTTAATTTAGGTATTAAACGATCAAATGTTTTGCGTATTTTTTTGCAAAAGCAAATGCATAGCTTTAACCTGTTGTAACAACCACATTCTTAAACTGAAAATATTCCTGTATGAAATGGTGTAGTCTTTTACGCTCAGGTTGGCTTTTGCTCATTTCCGCTTTGTCAAATGCACAATCTTCTTTTCCTTCAATAGAACCGATTGGCTTTTCGAAAGTGGTGATTGACGATCAGTTCTGGCAACCACGCATTGAAAAAGTGGCGCTGGTTACTATTCCGGTTTGCATAGATCAAACAGCTGTTAAAACGCCACGAATAAGAAATTTTGAAAAAGTAGCAAGACATAAAGGCGAAAAACATGAAGGCATTTTTTATGATGACTCTGATGTGTACAAAGCACTCGAAGCAATTGCGTATGCTTTAAAAGATCACCCTGATTTGACGGTGGAGAAAACGGCCGATGAATGGATCGATATTATTGCTGCTGCACAATTGCCAGATGGTTACCTCAACACGTATTTTACCTTAGGTGACCTAAACCAAAGGTGGACAGATATGAGCATGCACGAAGATTACAACGGCGGCCATCTAATTGAAGCCGCAGTTGCTTATTATCAATCTACAGGCAAAAGAAAATTACTCGATGTTGCCATTCGTTTTGCCGATCATTTTGATTCTTTGTTTGGACCCACAAAGCGCCACTGGGTTACCGGCCACGAAGAGCTGGAACTTGCGCTGGTAAAGCTTTATAAAACAACCGGTAATAATAAGTATTTAAAACTTTCCAACTGGCTGCTGGAAGAAAGAGGCCATGGTTATGCAAAAGGTTATACCTGGACCGACTGGAAAGATACCGCCTACGCTCAGGACAAAACAACAGTTAAAGAAACCAAAGAAATAACCGGCCATGCAGTAAGAGCAATGTATTTATATACCGGTGCAGCCGATGTGGCTGCAGCAACAAATGATACCGGTTATATGCAGGCCATGAAGAATGTTTGGGAAGATGTGGTGTACCGCAATATGTACATCACCGGTGGCATTGGATCGTCTGGTAATAATGAAGGTTTCTCCGTTGACTACGATCTGCCAAACGATCATGCTTATTGTGAAACCTGCGCGTCTGTTGGTATGGTTTTCTGGAACCAGCGCATGAATTTATTAACTGGTGAAAGCAAGTATATAGATGTGCTCGAACGGAGTTTATACAACGGCGCACTCGATGGTTTATCCCTTAGTGGCGACAGATTTTTTTATGGCAACCCGCTTGCCACAAATGGCAATTACGAACGAAGAGAATGGTTTGGCACGGCCTGCTGCCCGGCAAACATTGCACGTTTAATCGCTTCGCTGGGTAATTATATTTATGCAAAATCTGACGATGCCATTTGGGTAAATCTTTTTGTTGGCAGCAACACAACCATACCGCTGGCAAAGGGCAATGTTTTTGTGCAGCAGCAAACCAATTATCCGTGGGATGGTAATATAAAAATCAATGTGTGGCCTGAGAAAAAAATGAAATATAAACTGATGGTGCGTATTCCCGGATGGGCCCAAAACCAGCCTGTACCAGGCGATACCTATCAATATCTTCAAAGGAGCAACCAGCATTTTACGCTTTCAGTAAATGGTCAACCAGCTCCTTATACCATGCAGGATGGTTATGCGGTTATTGAGAGGGAATGGAAAAAAGGTGACTCGGTAAACCTTCAGCTGCCAATGGATATTAAAAGAATAATTGCTACCGATAAAGTAAAAGACGACCGCAACCGTGTTGCACTGGAACGAGGCCCCCTTGTGTATTGCCTCGAACACACCGATAACAATGGCGAAGCAATGAACATTATTCTACCCGACCAGGCCAACCTAGCTTCCACTTACAATGAAGAGCTATTAAACGGTGTTGTAACCATTAGCGGCGAGGCAACGGTAATTAAACCAACTGCAGATGGCGCTGGCATACAAACCGTAAAACAAAACATTACGGCAATCCCCTATTATGCCTGGGCCAACCGCGGGCAGGGCCAAATGCAAATCTGGATACCAAGAAAAGCTACGGGTGTAAAAATTGAAGCGAATTAAAACAGGCAAAGAGGCAACAAGGCAACGAGGCAGAGACGCGGAGAAAAAAAGCAGCGAAGCATTATTTTGGGACCTGCAGCAAAACATTGTGAAGCGTTCGTTGTGTCACTCACTTGTACGTTCGGAATTATATTGAGCAACTGGCAATTTTTAATCATTTTTACCAGATTGCTTTTTTTTAAGTGTTTTGACATTTGGGCTCGCATTAATGCCTTGTTGCCCTGTTGCCTTGTTGCCTCGTTGCCTTGTTGCCTCCTCGCCTCTTGCCTCTTGCCTTGTTCCCTTTCTTCCTGCAGTACAAGAGTGCGACGCAACGATGCTAAATTCCTGCATATTAGCCGGGTCAATAAAATTTCAAAATCGCCGCTAGGCACTGCATTAAATGGTTTACTCTCATTTTTGCTTTAGTTTTGCCCGCACAAAAAATTGAACTATGAAGCCCATTCAGATGGTGGA
>JBBRDW010000137.1:0-11463 GCA_038203525.1 Chitinophagales bacterium
GATATTAAAACAAAGCTTCAGTTAACAGAAGCAGGCCTTGGTGCAGTGCTGTTTGCACTGCCTGTTGGCCAAATGGTAAGTTTACCACTTTCGGGTTGGCTTATCTCACGTTTTGGCAGCAGACAATTAATTACCGGCGCCGCAATACTTTACCCACTTACCTTAATTTTACTGGCACTTGCGGCTACCACCTGGCAACTGATTGGCGCACTTTTCTTTTTTGGTTTGTGGGCCAACCTCATTAACATAGCCATGAATACGCAGGCGGTAGGTGTAGAAAAAATGTATGGCAGATCCATCATGGCTTCCTTCCACGGATTGTGGAGCCTCGCAGGTTTTACCGGCGCCGCTATCGGCAGTTTATTTGTTTCGGCCAATGTATCGCCGTTGGTACATTTTTCTATTGTATGCGCATTAACCGGTTTACTGGTCTTTACATTTTATAAAAACACGTTGCCAAATAATTTTGACAGCAATAGTTCGCAGCCGCTTTTTGTAAGGCCCGACAAGCCGATTTTAATGCTGGGCTTGATAGCCTTTTGCTGCATGGTTTGCGAAGGTGCAATGGCAGACTGGAGTGGCGTATACTTTCAAAATGTTGTACAAACACCGGTAGCTTATACCACCTTGGGGTACGTTGCTTTTACCGGCACCATGGCCACAGGCCGTTTTTTGGGCGATTACCTGGTAACAAAATTTGGCGTAAAAAATATTTTACAAATCAGTGGTATCTTGATTGCCACAGGTTTAATGACGGTTGTATTGCTGCCCTATACAGCAACCGCTACTGCGGGTTGTTTACTCGTGGGCCTGGGCGTTTCCTGTGTGGTTCCTGTTGCTTTTGGGCTTGCAGGAAAATCAACTAAAATGTCACCCGGGCTTGCTTTGGCTGCGGTTTCAACAATTGGTTTTCTTGGCTTTTTAATTGGGCCGCCATTGATTGGTGTTATTGCACAAGCTGCAGGTTTGCGCTGGTCGTTTGCCATAATAGCAGCATTGGGTTTTGGTACAACTTTATTAGCGGGCAAAGTAAAAAGTTAGCAGCAAACTATAATTTAAATCCATATAGACTCCTAACTCCGCAGCCTTGCAAAATGCTGCGGAGTTTTTTTATTTATGCCCGTTGCAAGGCTAAATAATTTAATATTTTTTGAACCCGGCTGCATTGCTGCTATTGATCCCCGTTGCGTCGCACTCTTGTACTTACGGAAGTAATTTCAACAGTTCAGCAGTTTCGGTGTTCACGGGTTTTATCATTCGCTTTTATGCATACACGTAAACTTTGGAACGGCTGAACTTGCTGCTTAACTTTCCTAAGTACAAGAGTGCGACGCAACGAATGTTTAATATCAGTTCCAAAGCCGGGCCCATTAAAATAACCTGAAACTCCATTGCTTATGCCTGATATTATTATTTTTTCTGCACCTTTATAAGTACTTTCTTCCTGTTCGGCACTTGAATATACCAACATGGCGGGTAGTGTGAGTGATTACGGTTATTGATTATTAAGTTTATTGACCAAAACAAATTGCCAGAATCTGTTTACAGAGAATATAAATTCAATTTTATTTCATCTGTGTTCTAAAATATCCCGGATGAAAAATAATGCTCTGTTATTTATTCGATTGACGACTGGATTATGCGCCGTTCTGATGGTATTAATTACCTACCGCTCTTCATCTCAAAATATTTCTTTAAATACCCCCACAGAAAAGTCAGCTAAACAGCCCACCAAAATTTTTACGACCGAAAAAATAAATGGGGTCGATGCTGATTTATTTGGAACACAAAAAAGGTTTGTTGAGAACATAGGGCAGTATGGCGAAAACATGCCAAAGTTTGCCCAAATGGGTAAAATTTTATATGGCTACGAGGGCTTGCTGATGCCTGTTCTTTTTACGGAGAAAGGGATTATTTACCTGCAGCAAAAAGTTGAAGGCCCTTCGGAGGAAGAAAGGGAAAAAATGGAGCGAAAGGGTTTGACAGAAAAAAACGGGGTAGAAGAAAAAGTTACCCGCATAAACAGAGCTGTTTCGATGGAATGGCTAGGCGCAAACCCAACACCAAAAATTACGGTAGAAGATAAAACCCAGGGCTACCTGACTTTTGGTTCATTGAATGGTAAAGCGTGGGCATATAAAAGAATTATTTATAAAGATCTGTATCCCGGCATTGATGTAATCTATTCGTTTAACCAAAATTCCAAAGCCGGATTCGAGTACAGCCTGTCTGTAAAACCCGGAGCAGATGTAAGTGTTGTAAAAATGCATTATGGTGGCGATGTGAAACGTGTAAAGAAAGACAAGAACGGGAATATTTTAATTACGTCAGACATAGATGGCATTACGGAATCAGTTCCTTTTTCGTTTTATGGAGATACCTTAGCAAATATACTTGACGATAGTAAAAAAGTTGGTTCTGCTTTCAAGCTGAAAGGCAATGATGCAGGCTTTGAATTATCGCGGGGTTATGATAAAAGCAGGGCAGTTACTTTAGACCCCTTTGTAACAAGTACAGGCAACCTTACAGGTATCAATAGCGGCATAGCGAAGGATATAGATTTTGATTACAATGGTAATATATATGTAACGGGAGGCGGCGACGGAACTACCCATAAAATGGCTAAATACGATGCATCAGGGGCGCTTCAATGGACTTTTTCCGGAACGCTTGTTAATCCAGCCTGGTCGTTTGGCACCTATTACGGCGGCTGGGTAGTTGATAAAAGTAACGGCAGCGTTTACCTTGGCCAGGGGTTTGAATATACGCACGGCTTTAGCATTATAAGGCTTACTACAGCTGGTTTATATGACAATTATATAAGTACCCCCAATGCCAGTTTTAGGGAAGACTGGAAAATGTTCTGGAACTGCAATAATGGTTCACCCCAAATATTAATTGCCGGGGGCGGCACCAACTCGAATATAAATTTTGGCATTTGCTCGCCTCCTTCTACCACAATAAGTTCATTGAATATTACAGGTATTCCCTATACAGGAATTGATGGCTGGGCGCAAGATGTGTCCGATATAGTTATTGACCCGGTGACTAACGATATGTACACTATTTATGGGTCGCTATATGGAACCCCTTCGCTGAGTAACAAGATCTACAAGAACAAGCCGCCGTATAGCTCGGGGTCCGTAGCATGGAGCACTTATTCAGGGTTTGTATCCGTACAGGAAATTGCTAACAGGCCCTACCTTTTAACGCTGGAGATTGATAACAGCAGTAATATCCTTGCAGTCAATTCTTCCTATTTTTTTTATTGGGATGGCAAAAATCTAAAAGCTTTTGATAAAGCAACAGGCGGTACTGCGGGCACTCCACTAACGATTGCAGCAAATACAACCCTTATGTACGGGGGTATAATTGCCGATGAATGTAATAACGTCTTTGTTGGGTCTTCAAATGGTACTATTAAAGTTTTTAAGTTCAATGGCGCTGTATTCGATGATGCCGCGGCACCTGATATTTCCATCCCGGGTTATTCTACAAATTCAGTTTACGATCTTGCATATAATGAAGCTCAGAAATTGTTATATGTAAGTGGCAATGGTTTTGTTGCTTCGTTTGATATTTCTTCCTACGGCTGCCCGGCAACTTCTTACACTATCAATGTTTTATCTGATTGTGTAGCTGCATCTGCAACCGTAACCATCAGTCCGGCTCCTCCGGTTGGTTCAACAGTTACTTATGTGTTATATAACGGCAGTACGCAAATAGCAAGCAATTCCACCGGAGTTTTTACAGGTTTAAGTCCGGGCATTACCTACACAGTAAAAGTTTACGTAAATCAGGTTTGCAGTGGCATCCAAACTGTGAAAGACTTTACGCTACCCGGCCCGGTTCTAGCATTGGTGAGCACAGACGCAACTTGCGGAAATTCAACCGGCACCATTATTGCCACAGGCAGCGGTGGCACGGGATCTTATACCTACAGCAAGGATGGGATTAATTTTCAAACAAGCGGAAATTTTATTGGCTTATCAGCTGGTCTATATGTAATAACAGTTGTTGATGCTGGCGTTTGCAAGACTTCTGATACTGTAATTGTCAATAACAAAAACGGACCTACGCTAACTGTATCCAAAACAGATGCCTTATGTGGCAACAGCAATGGAACTATTACAATTACCGGCAACGGCGGTGCAATCCCTTATCAATACAGTATAAATGGCACTATTTTTCAAAGCAGCAATATTTTCAATGGTGTTACAAGCGGCGTCTATACGGTTACAATAAAAGATGCAAATGGGTGTACCAATGTGGCAACTGTAAATATTTTGAGCTCTTCCGGACCCCAATTGACGGCTACGCCTGCATCAACTACTTGTAATAACAGCAATGGAAGTATTACCGCATACGGCACTGGCGGTGCATCACCACTTCAGTACAGCATCAATGGAAATATTTTTCAAATAAGCAATATTTTTTCTAATCTTTCTGCCGGCACTTACACGGTAACGGTAAAAGATGCTTTCGGCTGCTTTCAATCAATAGCTGTAATTGTTGCAAATATCCCCGGCCCAACCGTAACAGCTGTAGCTACTGCGGCTTCCTGTAATAATATTAATGGCAGCATAACAGCAACCGGATCAGGTGGCGTATCTCCGCTGCAATACAGCATTAACGGCGTGTTTTTTCAAACTAATAATATTTTTACGGGACTCGCGGCGGGCGCATATACGGTTACTGTAAAAGATGCAAATGGTTGTACCAATACTACCATCGTTTCTGTTAACAACTCTTCGGGGCCAACAATAACAGCAACATCAACGAATGCTTCATGTGGCCTCAACAACGGCTTAATTACCGTTACTGCTACCGGAACAGGCCCTTTGCAATATAGTAAGGATGGTTTTAATTTTCAGGGAAGTAATACTTTTTCATTGATTGCCGCTGGTACTTATGTGATTTATGTAAAGGACGCTTTGGGGTGTATAGCTACAACCACAATTACTGTTAAGAATACTGCCGCACCACAAATAGCAGCCATTGCTACGCCCGCTTCCTGCACTATAAATGATGGTACAATTACAATCACAGCTACAGGGGGTACCGGAACATTACAGTATAGTATTGATGGAACAGCTTTCCAGATTAGCAATGTATTTGCAGGTCTTTCAACAGGTAACTATATTGTTACAGTAAAAGACGTGAATGGATGTACCTCAACTGTTGGCATTTTTGTAGATAATGCAGATGGTCTAAAACTTATCGCAAGTTCTGTTTCTACTTATTGCAGTTCCAGTAATGGAAGTATAACCGCAACCGCTGAAGCAGGTGCCCCACCACTACAATACAGTATTAATGGAACGACATTTCAAAGCAATAATATTTTTACTGCACTTTCAAGCGGTAACTATACAGTTACTGTAAAAGATGTAAATGGTTGTATTGCAAATGTAGCAGTTACGGTAAACGCATCTTCGGGAGTGGCTATAACAGCAGTTGCAGGAAATTCTTGTAACAATACAAATGGGACTATTACTATAACTGGAATTGGGGGCGCTCTACCGTGGACTTACAGTATAAATGGCACTACTTTTCAAGCAAACAATTTTTTTTATGGTCTTATCCCGGGCACTTATACTGTTACTGTAAAAGATGCAAATGGCTGTACAAATACTACTACTGCAACCATTAGTAACGTATCGGGATCAGGCCCAACTATTACCGTTAAGTTTCATGATGCACATTCCTGTAACGGAGACCTTGGGAGAATTGATAACATTTCTGCCACTGGGGGAACCGCACCATATTTATTCAGCCTTAATGGAGGGCCTTTTATTTCCACTAATCAATTTTTGAATTTAGTTGCAGGTTCTTACACAGTAACGGTGAAAGATGCAAACGGTTGTACCAAAACAGTTCAGGGGGTTATTATTGATCTTCCTGCACCTACAGTAACAGCCATATCTACTTCTACGCCCTGTGGTTCAATTACCGGAACTATACAGGCAACCGGACATGGTGGTCAAAATCCTTATAAATATAGTTTAAATGGTGGGCCTTTTCAGAGTAATGGCTTATTTACAGGGTTATCTGCCGGTACATACACCATCAGAGTATTAGATGATGAAGGTTGTACCGGTTCTATTCAGGTTACAGTATTAAATACAGGTGGGCCAACGGTAAGTACCATCAAAACAGATGCAAGTTGCGGTTTGAATAATGGAACTATTACCGCTGCAGGAATCGGTTCCGGCCCTTTAAAATATAACATTAATGGAGGTGCTTACCAGAGCAGTGGATTATTTACCGGCTTAGCCTCAGGAATCTATACAGTTACGGTCCAAGACGCCACTTTATGCACCGGAGGTGCAACTGTAACAATTATTAACCCTGGCGGACCATTATTATCTATAACAAACACTCCTGCCGCATGCAATACCAGCAATGGCAGCATAACCGCAACTGTTACCGGCGGCACACCGCCTTTAAAATATAGTATTGATGGGACAATTTTTCAATTTAGTAATATTTTCAATAACCTTGCACCAGCTACTTTTACAATAACAGTCTTGGATGGTGCCGGATGTTTTAGTAAAGCAAATACTACAGTTGCCAATACGCCAATTCCCGAAGTTTCAGCCTTCACTACTGCTTCATTATGCAGTGGGAATAGTGGTAGTATTTCAGCTAATGGAACAAAGGGTACCCCGCCCTATCTTTTTAGTATCGATGGTAAGGTTTTTCAAAGCAGCAATATTTTTTCTAATTTACCTGCGGGTTTTTATACAATTACAATTAAAGATGCTACGGGCTGCACAAATTCAACGGGAGTAACAGTTAGTAGTTTATCCGGGCCTCAATTATCTCTTAGTGCTACTTCGGCTACCTGTGGCAATTTAAACGGCTTGATTACTGGAACTGCGACAGGAGGAACAGCTCCTTTTTCGTACTCTGATGACGGAATCAATTATTGGTCTGGCAATACCTTTGTAGTTGGCCAGGGTACTTATATTATTTCAGCCAAAGATGCAAATGGGTGCATTAATTCTAAAGCAATACTTGTAGGAAATATTGACGGCCCTCAGCAGCTTTCTGCAATAGTGTCGAATTCGGCTTGCGGAAAAAATAATGGAATAATTACCGCAACGGCAGCAGGTGGTACAGCCCCGCTTCAATATTCTTTGGACGGAAGCACTTATCAGCCGGGTAGTATTTTTAACAGCCTTTCACCAAATACTTATACGCTTTCTGTAAAAGATGCAAATGGATGTATAAAAACTGTACCAATAATCCTAATAAACCTGCCCGGACCAACAATAACGGCCACTACTTCTCCAACCTCCTGCGGTTTGAATGATGGATCTATAAATGTGATTTTAACGGGAGGAACTGGTGTAATTAGTTACAGTAAAGATGGAATAATATTTCAGTCAAGTAATGTCTTTTCAGGATTAGCTGCGGGACCCTATACAATTACAGCAAAAGATGCAATGGGATGTACTACCCAAACAACAATTTCAGTTTTAACTATTGGGACACTCGTCACCCCAACCTTTAATCCTGTGGCTGCCATCTGTTCCGGTGCGGTACTGGCTCCTTTGCCGATTACTTCGCTCAATGGGATCTCCGGTACCTGGTTGCCTGCTTTGAATAATACGGCCACAACTACTTACACTTTTTCGCCCGATGCGGGGCAGTGTGCTGTGATGGCTTCTTTAACCATTACCGTTAATCCGCTGGTTACCCCGGCCTTTAATCCTGTGGCTGCCATCTGCTCCGGTGCGGTACTGGCTCCTTTGCCACTTACTTCGCTCAATGGGATCAACGGTAGCTGGTTGCCTGCTTTGAATAATACGGCCACAACAACCTATACTTTTACGCCGGACCCGGGGCAGTGTGCTGTGACGGCTGCTTTAACCATTACCGTTAATCAGCTGGTTACTCCGGCCTTTAATCCTGTGGCTGCCATCTGTTCCGGTGCGGTACTGGCTCCTTTGCCGATAACTTCGCTCAATGGGATCTCCGGTACCTGGTTGCCTGCTTTGAATAATACGGCCACAACAACTTATACTTTTACGCCGGATCCGGGGCAGTGTGCTGTGACGGCTGCTTTAACCGTTACCGTAAATACACTTCCATTGTTGCCAACAGTAACGGTCACAGATGCGACATGCAACATTTCTAATGGAACAATAATCATTACATCCTCCACTACCGGGCTACTGTTTAGTTTTGATGGTGGCGCATTTTCGATTTATCCGCCCGGAGGATATAAAGCCTTAGCCTCTAGCGTTCATACACTCGTGGCCAAAAATACAGGAAGCTGTATATCTGCAGTTTCCAACATAACGATAAATAATTCAGCCGGACCCGAATTGGATGCGAGTTCAAATGCAACATCCTGTAGTTTTAATAATGGAAGCATAACAGCATCGGCAACTGGTGGAGTCCCTCCATTGCAATACAGTATAAACGGGTTAAACTACCAGCCGGGCAACCTTTTTTCAGGACTTGCAGCGGGATCTTATACCATCCAAGTAAAAGATGCAAATGCCTGTACCAGTTCAACCAATGTAACTGTTGCCACAATTACTACCATAGCTGTAAATGCCGGAAACGATATAACCCTTTGCGAGGGAACATCGAAAGAATTAAATGCAACGGTAACCAATGGAATAAACTTTTCATGGTCACCCGAAGCAGGGCTAAGCAATGCATCTATCTTAAATCCGCTCGCCCGACCGTTGACAACGGTTATTTATGTGTTAACTGCATCATCAGGCCTTTGCATCCAAAGAGATTCTGTTACCGTATTTGTAAATCCGGCACCAAAGCCAGATGCTGGGAAAGACACCTCCATATGTTTTGGTACTAATATTCGCCTGCAGGGAATAAACGGAGCGTCTTATCTGTGGAACCCACCGCTGTATCTGTCGAATCAAAATATTGCGAACCCCATTGTAAATAAACCTCAGGCCAGTATTACTTATTACCTTAGCGTTACCGACGACAATGGCTGTAAATCCCTGATAAACGGAATTATTCATATTGAAGTAAAACCAACTATAGGTGTAAATGCAGGAACAGACACGGCCATTTCAATCAATCAGCCGCTTCAATTGAACGCCACAGACATAACAAACACTGGATTTAGTTCTTACTCCTGGTCGCCTTCCGCGGGGCTCAGCGATCCGTTTATACAAAATCCCGTAGCGCTATTAGACAAGGATATTATTTATACAGTTACTGCCCACACAGCAGACGGATGCCAGGCCAGCGACAATATAACCGTAAGGGTTTTTAGAGATGCAGACATTTATGTACCCACGGCGTTTACCCCCAACGGCGATGGACTTAATGATTTTGCAAAAGCAATTCCCGTTGGCATAAAGACCTTTAAATATTTCACCATCTTCAATCGTTTTGGTGAAATGGTTTTCACAACGGCCAATCCAAATGCAGGATGGAATGGAGTTTATAATGGGCAGCGTCAGGGCAGTGGCACATTTGTCTGGAAAACGGAAGGCATTGACTACAATGGAAAAATTATTTTCAAAAAAGGAACCGTTGTATTAATACGTTGATTTTTATATAAAAATAATTTTGGGCCCGGCTGAAGAATTACTATCAAACTTCTTTGCGTCGCACACTTGTACTTACGGAAGTAATTTCAACAGTTCCGCAGTTTCGGTGTTCACGGGTTTTGTGATTCACTTTTATGCATAACACGTAAACTTTGGAACAGCTGAACTTGCTGCTTAAAGTCCCCAAAGTACAAGCGTGCGACGCAACAAATGCCTCACAAAGATTTGTAGCCCGGCCCAAAAAATTCCTCCGAAAATTTAACGGATAACCTATATTGGTGTTCCAAAAAATATTTACTATGCCCATAAGAATGGTTGACGACCCCAATGACCAGTTTGATAACAGTGGTAACGATAGTGGAGGTAGCAGGCGTTCGCCGGGCGGCAGTGGTGGTGGTATATTTGTTTTGCTGCCATTAATATTGGGATTGATCCGAAACCCCATTGGCCTTGTGCTGATGCTCGTTATTGGCGGTTTCCTTTATTTTAAAGGTGGCTGCACCGGTATTACACAACAGGTTTCGCAGCTTGCTACCGGCGGCGTGCTCGACCCAAAAGAATTTGATAAAGCGCAGATTTACGAAGCTACTGACCAAGGCAAAAGCAGTTTGCCCGAAGCAGTTTCGCTGCTTAAATTTGCGCCGACACCCGGTGATCAGGGCAACCAGGGTAGCTGCGTTGCATGGAGCAGCGCTTATGGCGCAAGAACCATTTTGGAAGCTGTTTCAACTGGCGCAAACCCAGACCAGGTAAAGTTTAGCCCGTCTTTCCTCTACAACCAAATTGGACTTGATGGCTGCCAGGGCAGCTACATAATACGGGCCATGGAAACCATGACACAGGTAGGCGCTGTTCCACTCGATCAGTTTCCTTACAGCGATCAGGACTGCAGCACCCAGCCATCCTCCGCGCTTAAGCAGAAAGCATCGCAATACCGTATGCTTGGTTTTACCCGCTTAACCAATGGCGACAATGTAAATAACCTGGACCTTTTCGCCATTAAAGAGCACCTTGCCAAAGATGTGCCGGTTGTTATAGGTATGTTGGTGGGCGGTAGTTTTATGCAGGGTATGATGGGCCAGCAAGTTTGGCACCCAACAGATGAAGATTACAACATGATGGGTTTTGGCGGCCATGCCTTATGCGTAATTGGTTACGATGACCGCAAAGAAGGTGGCGCTTTTCAAATATTGAATAGTTGGGGCCCTCAATGGGGGCAAAACGGTGTGGGTTATGTTCGCTACAACGATTTTAAACAATTTGTTCGCGAAGCTTATGGTTTAAATCCCATGCCTAAAAAAGGCAGTGCGGCAGCGCAAAACCTTGAAATAAATATTGGCCTTGTAGAGAACAAAACAAAACAATATATTCCGCTACAGTTAAAGGCGGGCAATACTTTTCAAACCAAGGCACCCATTGCCAAAGGCACGCAGTTTAAAATGGAAGTAAAGAACAGCAGCGAATGTTATGTTTATGTGCTGGGCATGGAAACCGACGGCAGCAGTTATGTGCTCTTTCCTTACCCCGTAAAGGGCGATGAAACACGCTCAAAATTTTCGCCTTATTGCGGTATTACCGGTTACCGTTTGTTCCCCCGTGGCATGAGCATGATGGCCGATGATATAGGCAGCAAAGATTTTATGGCGGTTATTGTAAGCAAAGATTCCATCAATGCATTCCAGTTAAACCAGGTGGTAAACAGTAATCGCAGCAGCGGTTTTCCGCAGGCAATTAATACGGCCATCAAACAAAACGCAGTAAACGGTGTAAGCTTTACCAACACATCTAATGGAACCATGTATTTTAAAACTCAGACCAGCTCAAAAGCCGCTGTAGCCTGCATTGTAGAAATTGATAAGCAGTAATTTTTTTGTGGCCCGGCAGTTATATTACTATACAGCTTTGGTTGCGTCGCACTCTT
>JBBRDW010000138.1:0-11276 GCA_038203525.1 Chitinophagales bacterium
ATGTTTTTCAATTACGCAAAAGTGTCAGCCATCAGATTATCAAACCATTTCAGCATATCTTCATAATTACCTGAGTTTGCTCCATCAGATTCTGTTACACCATTACCTGTTGCCACCATTGTTTTTGTAGCAGGATCATAACGATATACTACTGTAAGCCATGAAGCAGTAGTGTTGGTAATCGGTGTAAAACAGGCAGAGTTAGTCACCGGTGCTGCATTTATTGGTCCTCCTTTAAGCTGTTGCAATATTGCATCAGCACAAACTTTTGCTTCTGCATTGGCGATATGTCCTGCCTTAGGTTGGGTAGTAGAAGAAGAATCCCCCAAAACATAGATACTGCCAACTGCGGTAGATGCATAGGTAAGCGGATCCACAACAGCCCACTTTCCATCTGTGGAATTTGCTAAACCAATGCCTGATTGGGTAATTAAGGTTCCCGCTTTGTGAACAGGTATTGCGTTAATTACATTTCCATTAAATGTGCCGGCACTGGTAGTTACATTCATGGCATCAGCGTCAATATTTGACAATATTGCATTGGGCACGTAAGTGATGGTATTCTTATAAATTGTATCAAAAGCATTTGTGAAATTTACAGGCTCGGCCTGGATTCCGGGGTTCGCGTCAAGTATAATTACTTTACCCCCTCCCTTTACGCGGTTAAGATAATCTGCAACAACGCAAGCCCTTTCATAAGGTCCGGGGGGGCACCGATATGGCTTTGGCGGAATAGTAAGGATAAAAGTATCTTTCTTGGTCATAGATTGAATCTGGTTTGCCAGCTCAGTCGTTTGGCTCCCCGCCTGCCATGCATGAACAATTTTTGCCTTGTTGGCATCTGATCCGGTTAAGGGCAATGGATCGAAATCAATGCCCGGTGCAAGCACCAAATGGTCATACGATAAATTGTTTCCGTTTGAAAGCGTTACACGCTTATTTATGGGATCGATTGATGTTACAAAAAAATTCTTCACTTTCACATTATACTTATTAATAAGCGTTGAATAGTTGAAAGAAAGCTGCCCCAAAGTTCTTTCTCCAGTTAGCACCATATTACTGAAGATATTGGAAATATAGGTAGCATTTGGTTCTACCAACGTAACATTAACCGACGATCCTCCCCAAAGTTTAAGATACTTAGCCACGGAAGTACCCCCCATTCCACCGCCTACCACTACCACGCGGCCCAAAACACCTGTCCCAGTTTTAAGAAAGTTAGCAAAACTATTCTCTAGTAGTGATGCTCCCAAAGTTGTAGCACCAAGGTTCATTAAAAATTTTCTACGTTTCATAACAGTATTTTTGATTATTGTTTTGAAAAAAAGTTTGCGATCAGTTTAATTTCAGCATCCGTATAGGCAAGTGCATGCACATTCATAATATTTGCGCCCGGGTTTTTCGTTTTCATGTCATTTAATTCATTTATGATTTCTGATGAACTCATACCTGCTATCTCCAGTTCCTGCGCATGGCCATTGGTTCCATGACATTGAAAACAATTTGCGGCTAGTGTTCTGCCCGGCAAATTGACCTTTGCGAGATCTGAGCTTTCTGAAGTAGCAGCCTCAGCTTGAACAACAGGTAGAACATCTTTCTTACATGAATGAAGTGCGGCAGAAATAAAAAGCACAACTAATAAAGCATACAACTTTTGATGATTGTTTTTCATATTGATAACTATTTATTTGGTGAAGAAATATGTAGTAAAACTACTATCTCAAATTTTGAATATTGATGATTTAAATCTCCTTTTTTTATGATCTACGTCACCTTCCTGCAGTTGTTGGTATCCGCAACGTGCCAGCGGTTGCCGGTATTGTCAACGGCAACCTTCGCTTCAATCGATTGCCCCAGTGCATGTGTCCAAACATCGGAAAAAAACATTATTAAGGTTTGTGAAAAGAGGCTGACCGAGAATGCAAGGCCTCTTGGAAAGGTGATGGAGACTAAATGCCGTTTATTCGATCCTTAGCGCTTTCAAAAATATGCTCGGTCAGCTTCAAGTCAGGAACCTGAGAAAAGGAATACAGTTTTTTTAGCCCGGCTGTAGCATACAATTTAGGCTTTACTTGCGTCGCACTCTTGTACTTTCTGTTATTTTATGGAGCTTTTACCCTAGCGTAGAGTAAAGCGAAATTTAGCTGTGTATTAAGCATTAGTACTAACGAGCCGCAGAGTCCCGTTGGGAGACTCTGCGGGAAAAGAAACTTTCGCTTTTCACCCCTAATTCAGGTGCATTTGCGAAAGTTTTTGCCTAATTGAAGTTTCGCATTCCCACCTATAATAGTCGCCTCAATAATATCAACCGCTTCAATCTACCCTGCAATAAAAGCTCCATAGCATTACCGAACCCACAAGAGTGCGACGCAACCTAAGCCCAATAGCAGCAAAAATGTTGGGCTCATAAAAAAAGCAGACCGTAAAGCCTGCTTTAATAAATATTTAGAGTGAGCCCATTACGTGTTCTTACTACCAATAAAAAATGCGGCGGCTGCCAGACCGGTATCTTTTAATATCATGCCCATTGCATTTTGGTCGCCATCAAGCAAATGGGGAAGGTGAATGGTTAATACAAACACCAGCAGCAATACGCCCAAACAGTAACCGGCCAGCTTTACTTTTATATTTAGAATAAATGCAAGGGCGGCCAACGCCAATGCAATGCCGGTAACATATACCCAAAGAACGCCGCCAGGCACAAAGGCCGGAACCATGGCTTTCATGCCGTCAGCATTCGACAAATGGAAAAAGCCAAAAACAAGCATAGTCAACGCAAATAAAATTTGTGCAACTTTTGATACGAGATTTTTGTTCATAGTTATATCAGTTTTAGGGCAGTAAAGTAAACAATAAAATTTTTTCATTAAATAAATTTTCTACCACGCCAAAATAAAAAAGCATCCCTTTATTTTGGACGCTTTTAATTAATTGATCTCTTTTACAAATTATTTATTCTTCTCTTTTCTCCGGGCGCATTTGAGGAAAAAACAACACATCCTGTATCGATGGCTGGTTGGTCATTAACATACAAAGCCGGTCTATGCCAATACCAATACCACTTGTTGGCGGCATACCGTACTCGAGGGCACGTAAAAAATCATGATCAATAAACATTGCTTCGTCATCGCCGCGTTCCATTAGTCGGGCCTGCTCTTCAAAACGTTCCCGCTGATCAATGGGATCATTCAGTTCGCTGTATGCATTGGCCACTTCTTTTCCATTGATCATTAATTCGAATCGCTCTACCAGCCCGGGTTTGCTGCGGTGTTTTTTGGTAAGGGGACTCATTTCCACCGGGTAATCTGTAATAAAAGTTGGCTGTATATAAGTATGTTCTGATGTGACACCGAAAATTTCATCAATCAGTTTGCCTTTACCCCAGCCAGTATCCGCAGGTGCATGTATTTGTTTACAAATATTGCGTAAACCTTCTTCGTCCATTTCGCTTATGTCAATACCGGTATTTTCTGTTATTGCATCCAGAATGCTGATGCGTTTAAAAGGCGCTTTAAAGCTGATATTCTTATCGCCAACCTGCAGTTCAGTTGTGCCATGCAGCGAAATCGCAATTTTTTCGAGCAATTGTTCGGTGGTTTCCATCATCCAGAAATAATCTTTGTAAGCGGTGTACCATTCGAGTATGGTAAACTCGGGGTTATGGGTACGATCCATCCCTTCATTACGAAAATTACGGCTGAACTCGTAAACCCAGTCGAACCCACCAACAATCAGACGCTTGAGATATAGTTCGTTGGCTATGCGCAGATACAAGGGCATGTCCAGTGCATTGTGATGCGTAATAAAAGGTCTTGCCGCGGCGCCACCGGGAATAGGTTGCAGCACAGGCGTGTCTACTTCCAATGCGCCGCGTTCATTTAAAAATTGGCGAATGGTATTTACAAGCATGGTGCGTTTTACAAACGCTTCTTTTATAGCTGGGTTTATAATAAGATCCGCATAGCGTTGGCGGTAACGAAATTCAGGATCGGTTACCGCATCAAACACATTGCCTTCCTCATCGCGTTTTACCACGGGTAAGGGTTTCAGCGATTTGGTGAGCAGTGTAAAGCTCTGCGCATGAACAGAAGTTTCGCCGGTTTTGGTAATAAATACGTAACCCGTAACGCCAATAATATCACCAAGATCAATAAGGTGTTTTATTACTTTATCAAAAAGTGTTTTGTCTTCGCCCGGGCAAATATCATCTTTACGCACATAGAGCTGTATAATGCCTTTGGTATCCTGTATCTTAATAAAAAAAACTTTACCCATTGGGCTGATGCTCATAATACGGCCTGCCACACATACGCTGGCAAACTGTTCTTTTGTTTCTTCTGTAAAGTTTTCTTTTATATCGGTTGAGTAATAGTTTACAGGGTACAATGCGGCAGGATAGGCATCTATACCCATTGCCTGTAGTTCTTTTAATTTTTCGCGGCGGATGATCTCCTGCTCAGATAAATGTTGACTCATATTCTTTTGTTGAAATGGCTGCAAATATAGGCTAAGCCAAAAGAGTGGTAAACACAAAAGGCATTTATGTACCAGGGAAAGATTTTCATGGCATCAACCGTTGCGCTTGCCCCGCCAAGGTGTTGGTAGCACGCTTGTACTTTGGGGCAATATAGCAGCAAGTTCACGTCTTCAAAAGATCAGGGGTTGCAGGATCTCAATTTTTAGTCTATCAATTTATGAACTAAGTATCAGGTGAACCGATGATACCTACTATTCTGTGCAAGTGTCCGCCATTGTTGGAGGGAACCGACGAACAAAGATTTATTTGCCAGGCCTAAAAACGTATTTGTATTACCGCTGTTTAAAACGCGGCGCTAAATTACCAACCGCCGCTGGCGCCACCACCACCACCGCCACCGCCGCCAAAGCCTCCAAAGCCTCCACCACCGCCGCCGCCAAAACCACCGCCTCGTCCGCCACCGCCGCTAAAGAGCAGGGGCAATAATAAATTGCTATAGCCACGGCGGCTCATCATTCCACCGCCACGGCCACCACCACCACGGGCAAGAACAAATACTATCACAAAAATAATGAGCAGAATACCACCCCAGGGAACACCCTCATTACCCGAATTTTTATTGCGTTTTTCGTTGTATTCTCCCTTTGCAGCTTTACCCAAGGAGGTAATGGCTTCATCGAAACCACGGTAATAATCGCCATTAACGAAATTTGGGTAAAGGTCATTGTCAATTATGCTTTTAGCCGTAATATCGGGTATGGCACCTTCCAGCCCGTAGCCAACTTCAATGCGGAATTTTTTTTCTGCCATAGCCACAAGTATCAATACGCCGTTGTTGTGCTTGCTGCCTCCAATGCCCCATGCCCTTAAAAGCTTGTTGGCATAGTCGGCTACATCATACCCGTTTAAAGTGGGTATTATAACAATGGCTATCTGGTTAGTGGTACTATCGTCAAGCGCTACCAGCCTTTGTTCCAGTATGGCAACCTGTTCGCGGGAAAGTATATTGGCAGCATCGTTAACCAGACGTGGCGGGTTTGGTTTTGGCAGTAAATCCTGCGCCCCCGCTAAAACGGCAACAATGCAGAAAGAAAATATAAGAAGTAATTGTTTCATGGCAGAAATAAAGAAGCCCCGGTTTAAGCAGGACTTTTTTAATAATTTATTTTCCAAAAACTATATCATCGGGTAATTCATTTTTATCGGCAGCCGCATCGTAAGGAAAATGCGAGGCTAGTGCGCCACCTATTTCCTTTACAACATCGGCAATTCCATCAGCATAATTTTCTTTATCAAAATTTACCAGCATATGGTTAACCGCATTACGCCAAAAGCTTTCACCGGTTTTTGCATATATGCCTTCATCGCCAAATACAGCAAGTTGCCGGTCTTTTAAAGCAATATAAACAAGCGTGGCATTGCGTTGTGCAGTCTGCTGCATTTGCAACCGGTAGAATATTTCTGTTGCCCGGTCAACCGCGTCTACGTAGCTGCAATGGCTTTCTACAAAAACCCTTACTTCGCCACTTGTGCTTTGTTCGGTTGCTTTTATGGCAGAGAGAATTTTTTCTTTTTCGGCAGACGAAAAAAAATCAACTGCCTTCTTTCTGAAAATTGAAAACATTTGCAGCAGTTATTATTTTATGTTGAACTGAATGTCAGGAGCTTTTTCGCTGCCGGCATCTGCTTTGTAATAGGCTTTTTCTTTAAAGCCAAAAGCACCTGCAAACAAATTATTAGGGAATGTTTTTACCTGCAGGTTATAACTTTCAACAGATTTATTATAATCCTGCCGGGCAATATTTATGCGGTTCTCAGTTCCTTCAATCTGGGTTTGAAAATCCTGGAAAGACTTAGTAGTTTTTAAATCAGGGTAAGCTTCTGCAACGGCCATTAGTCTGCTGAATGCGCCCTGCAACTGGCTTTGAGCCGCCTGGTATTTTGCCAGCGATTCGGGATCATTAATGTCAACCTGTATGCTGGTTGCCTTAGATCTTGCCTCTATAACCTCTTTCAAAGTCGATTTTTCAAAATTGGCTGAGCCTTCTATTGTTTTTATTACGCTGTTGTAAAGATCGGTGCGCCGCTGATAATTTGTTTCTACGTTGCTCCAGACTTTCTTTACTTCCTGATCGCCTTTTACCAGACCGTTATAGCTGCTGCAGCCGCAGCCACCCAATACTAATATTATTGCACCCACTACAATTAATCCAAGGTACTTTGTGTTCATGTTTAATAATTTTTATAAGTTAAATATACACAGCAAAATAAACACCATAAAAGAAAATATGACACTATTTCAGAAATGGAAAATATGACTGGGGTAATGGCGGGGGTAAATTATAGGGCGTTGCCCGCCAGGGGCGGGCCGGGCTTTACGTTTCAAGTCCTCGCAAAGCTTCGTTTCACTGCGCTTTGCTGCGGGCTTTCCACTTCAATCCCTAACGCAAATTCAGTTTTGCACAAGTAGCTGTTTGGGTATTTAATACAAACCACACCAATCTTCGCACTTGCTGCATAGAAAACTAAATGTACAAGAGTGCGACGCAACGAAAGACTGGAACAGAACTTAAAGCCGGGTACAAAAAACTGTATTATGATATTCTATTTTTAAACCGCAGAGCCTACTTAAGACCGTTCATTACAGTTTGAAATTTATTTTTTATTAGCTTTTCTGCGGGTGTAATAGTTGTTGGAGATAGTGGATTTTTTTCCTCAGGATCGGTTGTTATGTTGAAAAATGTGCCTGTTACATCGTACAGTTTGTAGGTGGTATCCTGTATCCAGCGGGTGGTTTTGTCTTTGCCGTTATTGTTTGCGTTAAAGTGGCAAAAAATCCAGTCTCTTTTAGTGGTATCCTGCCCTGTTAACTGGCCGTAGAAGCTCTGCCCATCAAACGCACCAAAAGCCGGGGCAATTTTTAAACCGGCGATATCGGCAAGTGTTGGCACAAAATCGGTAAAATCTATCAGGCTGTTGTTTACCTGTGCGGGTTTTATTTTATTGGGCCATGTAAGAAAGAATGGCACTTTTGTGCCTGCTTCGCTGGTAATTCCCTTTGCGCCCTGCAGGTTTTTTTCGCTTGCTTTATAATAGATTCCTTTTGGGGTGCCGTTATCACCTATAAACATGATAATGGTATTATCGTATAGCTGCCATGCTTTTACTGAGTCTATTATTTGTCCCACTTTTTTATCCATGTATTGCATCATAGAAGGGAAAAAAGAAGAGTCGCTATGCCTGTCTGATGACACCCAGGTTGCAAATTCGGGATCATCAGGCGTTGGGGTAAATGGGGGATGGCAAAGCCCTAACGGATAATAAACAAAGAAGGGTTTATTCTTATTCTTTTGTATAAAAGATAAAATATGGCTGGTAAAAATATCATCACCAAATTTATTATTTGCTTCTTCTTTGGTTGCAAATTTTGCATTTTGGTATGTTCTGGGGTTTTTATAGATGGAGCCGTGGGTATCATGTTCCAGCGGGTCCCAAACTATATAGTCATCAAATCCAAAATTGCGGATAGATTGATCGCCGCCATCGAGCTGCCATTTGCCCGCCACGTAGGTAGTGTATCCACCATCTTTTAAAATGTTAGCGAACGTTTTTTCTTTGGGGTTCATAACGCCCCACTCAGTAAAATTTCTGAAATTGTATTTTCCCGTAACAAACATAAACCTTGAAGGGGAGCAAAGTGGCGATGCATGGCATTGGTTAAACCGCATACCTGCTTTTGCCATGTTGTCGATATTGGGTGTTTTAAAACTTTGATTGCCATTACAGGCAATAGCATCGAAACCGATATCATCGGCCAGTATCACAATAATATTGGGCCGTTCATTTATAGCCGTGTCTGATATTCTATAAGCTGTAATTACCGGTTGAGATTCCCTGGTTTCAATCCCGTATTTTAAAAAATAGACACCAGCTGCAATTACCACAATTACTATACAGGCAGCAGCGTAGCGTACATATTTTTTCTTCATAAAAGCTGGTTTAGTACAAAGAAAATTTATTTTTTATGCAGACAGGGAAAAACAACTAATGTTTTGAGAAGTTTTTTGTGCACAAGGCACAGGCTGTTGATTTATGTTAGAATTGATAGCCTGGCAGTACTCATAAAAATAAAAAGGGCATTTTCATTTGAGAGAAAGATACCTTTTTGTAATATTTTTTATGCAAGATCTAGTGCAGTGTATCTAATGCGCTTTGGAACTGCGTTCTAATAACCGATTCTATCTTGGTAAGATTAGCATCTTTTATGGGATTCGCTTCTTTAGGGTCATTAATTATATTATAAAACTTACCCGTACTATCGTACAACTTATAATTTGAATTATTAATCCAGCGTTTTAAATTCACAGTTTTGCTGGTCTCTCTAAATTTTAGAAAGTGACAAAATACCCAGTCTCTTGGCGTATTTGGCAATCCTTTTAGTTGATTGTAAAAGCTTCTTCCATCAATTGTTCCATAGGTAGAAGGAATGGAGCTTCCGGCCGCGTCGGCTACTGTTGGCAAAAAATCTGTAAAATCAATAAGGTTATTATTTACCTGACCTGGAGCTATACCATTTGGCCAGGTAACAAATAATGGTACCCTTGTGCCCGCTTCAGTTGTTGATAATTTGCCCCCTTTTGTTAATACGCCATTGTAATAATAGGAAATTTCACGTGGCGTGCCATTGTCGCCAACAAACATAAAAATGGTATTGTCGTATAGTTGCCAGGCTTTTAATGAGTCAACGATCTGTCCCACTTTTTTATCCATGTACTTCATCATTGAAGGAAAAAATGAAGTATTGCTATTGGTGCTGCCAGCCTCCCAGGTAGCATATTCAGGATCGTCTGGCGTTGGAGAAAATGGGTAATGGCAAAGCCCGATTGGATAATAAACAAAAAAATTATTTGCCTTATTATCATTAATAAAGCCTAACACACGGCTGGTATAAATATCATCACCATATTGATTCGTTCTTTTAGAATAAGCACCATTTTCGTAGAATTTAGGGGTTTTATAAATATTGCCGGGGTCTAAAGTTTCTTCTGCATCCCAAACACAGTAGCCATCATAACCAAAATTAGTAATTGAGGTTTGGCCCCCATCGAACTGCCATTTACCGGCAACATAAGTGGCATACCGGGCATCGTTAAGAATATTTGCAAACGTTTTCTCATTGGGGTCCATTCTTCCCCAGGATGTGTAGTTTCTAAAACTGTATTTACCGGTAACAAACATAAACCTTGAAGGCGAGCAGGTAGGGGAACTATGGCATTGGGTGAAACGCATTCCTTCAACACCCAATTGATCGATTCTGGGAGTTTGAAAACTCTGGTTTCCGTTGCTGGTTATGGCATCGTAACCAACATCGTCGGCAAGTATAATAACAATATTTGGCCTGCTTGAAACTGCTGGCTTTACAGCAGAAACAGTAGCGTCTGCTTTGGTTGTAATAATATTAAGCTTTTCTTCCTTATTGCAGGAAAAAATAAAAAGTGTGGCTGAAAATATTAAACCAAGTTTTTTTCTTAGGCAGAGGAAACTTGGATGGTGTTTATTTTGTTTCATAGTCTATTCCGCTTCATAGCCGTACGGCTTAAATCAATCGAAAATATTAATTTTTAAATAAGTAAGAGAAATTTCTTGTTTTCATACGCCCAAGCAGCGAAGCTTTAAATAAAATTTAATTTTTAGCAATCTTAAAAAAGCTTAAACTTCCTAAGCTATATGGATAAAAATAGGAAGTTTTTTCTTACCCAAACTGGATTGCTACTATCATACTTCGTTGCGTCGCACTCTTCAAGGTTCTGTTCGCTGTTCAACATTGTGCAGCAACCTTAAATTACAAGCTTAAATTTATGGGAAGCGCAAGTTACCCACATTAAAAAATAAAAAAGGGCATTTTCATTTTATCGAAAGATGCCCTTTTTCACTTTTTCCGGGAAATTTTAATGCATTGTATCCATTGCACTTTGAAACTGCGTTTTAAGAAGCGCTTCTGAAGTAGTAAGTGCAGCATCTGCTAATGCATTCGATTCTCCAGGATCGGTAACTATGTTATAGAACTTACCCGTACTGTCGTACAACTTATAGTTTGTGTTCTGCATCCACCGAGATAAAGTACTTGTTCCGCTGGTTTTATTAAATTCAAGCCAGTGACAAAACACCCAATCTCTAGGCGCACAGGACAATCCCACTAACTGATTGTAAAAGCTCTTTCCATCAATTTTGCCGTAGGAGGATGGTATGGAGCTCCCAACCGCTTCAGCTACTGTTGGCAGCATATCAGTAAAATCAATAAGGTTATTATTTACCTGGCCAGCAACTATTCCTTTTGGCCAGGTAACAATTAAGGGCACCTTGGTTCCCGACTCAGATGATGACAATTTACCGCCTGTAGTTAATGTTCCATTATAATAATAGGAAATATCATTTGCAGTGCCATTGTCGCCAACAAACATGAGTATGGTATTGCGATAAAGCTGCCAGGCTTTTAAAGAATCAATAATCTGTCCTACTTTTTTATCCATATACTTCATCATTGAAGGGAAAAATACAGGGTTACTATTTTTACTGTTAGCAACCCAGGTAGCAAACTCAGAATCATCCGGTGTTGGTGAAAACGGAGAGTGACAGAGCCCTATTGGATAATACACGAAAAAATTATTTGCCTTATTTGTGTTGATGAAAGATAAAACGCGGCTGGTAAAAATATCATCCCCAAATTGTCCGGACGTAGTTCTCTTGGTTGAGTATACTCCATTCTCGTAGTATTTTGGGTTTTTATAAATATTTCCCG
>JBBRDW010000139.1:0-11119 GCA_038203525.1 Chitinophagales bacterium
GGTCGTATTACCCAAGCGTGGCAAACACAATAAAGAAGACAAAGAAAGGGAATGCAACAAAGCCTTTAAACAAATCCGCAATCAGCACAGTGCTGTAGAAAGTAATATCAATATGCTGGAACATCATGGCCTCAACCGTTGTATGGACAAAGGTTTACATGGCTTCAACCATTGTGTGGGATTGTGTGTACTGGCATATAACTTACATATTTTAGGCAATGCCTTAGAGGCAGCAGACCGAAAAAAACAAGAACAAAGCCAAAAGCGAAAGCTGCGATACAAACAAGCAGCATAAATGCTGTAAAACACAATAAAAACAAACGCTTTGGGATTGATGTGTACACCCATCACCAAAATTGAGACAAAAAGAAAAAATACCCATTTACAAAAAGAGAAATCGCTTCAAAATATAAAAAAGGAGACTGGTACCCCCTTTTAAAATTAATATTCAGTTTAAAATGCTTTAAAAAAGGCTGTTTTCTTGCAGACACTATTTAACAGAGAAGGCACAAATAACTTTTTGTTTCAAAATGACGATGTTCTTTTTAAATTGTTTTCAGGTGTAATTATAGGCTTGGTTGGTATTTTAATGGTACTAATGGGGTATAAAAAATGGGAATAGATAAAAGGGTAATCTGATGATTTTTTTCCGGCTAAGTCTATTTTATACAAGCTGTTCATAAAAGCACACAATAAATTGCACAGTACAAATGCCACGCCACAGCGGCTGGTAAAGGTCCACCATTGCAGTACAGTATGGCCCATAAAAAAATCCTGGCTGTTTAACCACCCTGTTAAACAATCTGGATTTTTTATTTAAAGACAATTGAATTTACTTGCTGTTAACCTCATCGTCTACCAGTAAACTTTCATCTTCCAGCGGATCAGCAGGAATCGGGACATATTTTATTCCTAATTGAAATTTTGTATTCATGGAAATATTGTAGTCATTTTTCAAAAGCAACTGTTTTGCTGTTTCATCCTGTAGTAAAACGGTTGCCAGTTGGCTTGCCATAGGCACACCGCTGATCATATTATCTACACGTCCCTTTACAAATTCTATATTGAATTTATACCCGGCTTTGCGGCCACTGCCTACCCTTTCAAAATCTATGCGGTTCATATCGAGCTTTTGATCTCCGGTTGCCGCTCTCTTCATTAGAATTTTAATAATAGGCAGGTATTTGCCCCATACTTGCATGTACATGGTAACTTTTTTTTAAATAAATGTGCGAAAGACAAAACTGTAATTAGAAAGCCAGAATGCACAAAGATGGGCATTAAAAAACTGAAAAAAGAAAAATATTAAAATTTTAAGCTAAAAATACACTGCACAGCCAGGCTTAAACGCAGGCCAATGTTGATTTAAACGGTGTATTTTTTTAGATCGCCAGCTATTTTCCGGTCATTACTTAGTCTTGGTAATTTATTCTGGCCACCAAGTTTGCCGATAGATT
The DNA here is from genome assembly GCA_038203525.1 of Chitinophagales bacterium. Lineage (GTDB taxonomy): Bacteria > Bacteroidota > Bacteroidia > Chitinophagales > Chitinophagaceae > Limnovirga. The sequence continues at coordinate 1,458 of JBBRDW010000139.1, forward strand.
TCATATAGTCTATAAATCCATTTTTGCGGATGCCGGTAATTTTTAACTGCTGAAGTATATTACCCGCGATAAGATCATCGTAATACACATTTTTTCCGCGAAGGTTGTTATCAATTTTCTCTTTAAAACTTTTCATGTTTTCGGGCATGTTTTCGAACTCAATGAACCATTCGTGATAGCTTTTATCTTCGCCCTGCTCAACCATAGGTGCCACAGTAAATTCTGTTATTTTTACACCTTCTTCATTGGCGGCTTTCAATAGAGCATATTCTACTTCTTCGGCAATTACATGCTCGCCAAATGCAGAAATAAAGTGTTTGGTGCGCCCACTTACTACCAAACGATAGGGTTTTACCGACAGAAATTTTACCGTATCGCCGAGGTTATAAGCCCAAAGACCAGCATTATTGTTAATGATGAGCGCATAATTTTCACCCGTTTTTACTTCGCCCAAACTGAGGCGGGTAGGGTTTTCATTAAATATTTCACCGGCAGGAACAAACTCGAAGAAAATACCCGAATTGGTATTAAGCAGCAAGCCTGGCTCTGTTTGACTGTCCTGAAAAGCAAAGAATCCCTCACTGGCGGGAAACAATTCTATGCAATCTATTTTGCGGCCAATGCGCTCGTAGAGTTTAGATTTATAGGGTTCAAAATTTACACCACCCTGCACCATTAGATTAAAATGAGGAAAAAGTTCGCCTACTTTTTTACCGCTTTTTTCCATTAACCGGTCAAAATACATCTGCATCCATGGCGGTATTCCGCTTATCAGCGTCATATTCTGGTTAAAAGTTTCCTCCACAATTTTATCCAGCTTGGTTTCCCAGTCTTCTATACAATTTGTTTCGTAGGAAGGCAGCTGGTTACCACGAAGGTACTTTGGCACGTGATGGTTTACGATGCCGCTTAACCGGCCGGTAGGTATATCTGCAATTCGGTCCAGTTCAGGCGAACCGCTTAAAAAGATCATTTTCCCTTTGGTAAATTCTGTGTTGCCTGTTTGGGCTATATAACACAAAAGCGCATCTCTTGCCGAATTAATATGGTTGGGTATAGAATCTTTTGTAATGGGAATATATTTTACACCGCTTGTCGTGCCACTTGTTTTGGCAAAATAGATGGGCTTTCCTTTCCAGAGCACATTTTGGCGGCCTTCCTTTATTTTTTCTATGTAGGGTTTAATCTGTTCATAGTCGCGTATGGGCACTTGCTTTTTAAAATCATCATAGGTTTGAATGGTTTCAAAACCATGATCTTTTCCAAATAAAGTATTCTTAGCAGATTTAATAAGGCTCTTAAAAATATCCTGCTGGTCCTGCACAGCAGTCTCCATCCCTTTGGATATTTTGTTATATACATAATTTGCAAACGGCCTGGCTAACAGCGATTTTAAATTCATAGTAACTGGAAATAATCAAACGTCCAAAATTAGTGTTCCCCAGCCAGTTGCGCTTTAAATCGGCGATAAATTTATAAGAAGCCTGCGCAATGCTTTTTATAAGGCTGAATTTACAGTAATAATTTGTTTGTTTCAATAAGAAGAAGGTGGTACCAGCAAATCTTTCCATGCCATCCCCGTTGCAGCTTGCCCCGCCAAAGGCGCATATGCGTCAAGCTAAGGAATACAGTTATTGACCCAACAGCATTGCTACTATTGAGTTTCCGTTGCGTCGCACTCTTGTACTTTTGGTTCTCTATGCGACTTTCAAGACTCAGTTGCCTTTTTTCCTTGGCAATGAAAGCGAAGATTATTCGGCAACGCATTAATATTTAAAACCATTTACTAAATCCTCATTGCAAGACAACCTAAAACCATTACCGGTTAACACTTTCAGCGATTTTTATCAAACATTAGCTTGACGCATATGCGCCAAAGGCGGTGGCCGCAATCCGTTCATTTGTTGTACAGAAATGAGGCTGCGGGCTTCACTGGTTTTAAACAGCGTCTATTTTTTATTTGCCAGTAAAATGGCAGCAGCAATTCCGGCTGTCTCTGTTCTTAGACGGGAATCACCTAACGATACCTGCTGAAAATTGTGCAGGATAGCCAGTTTAATTTCATCGTTGGTAAAGTCGCCTTCCGGGCCAATAAAGATTTGGCTGGCATTGCCTGCTTCAATCAAAGCAAGAGATTTTTTTTGGGCCTCTTCGCAATGGGCAATAAACTTTTGGGTGTAAGACGATGTTGCAACTGTCTGATCAAATTGCCGAGGCTCTGTTAAAACAGGCAACCAGCATTGCTGGCTTTGCAGCATGGCGGCAATAACAATATTGTTCATTCTTTCATGGCGAAAGCCCTGCCTTTCGGTGCGCTGGCAAATGAGTGGTATAATTTCAGTTACGCCAACTTCTGTAGCTTTCTCCAGAAACCATTCGAAACGGCTGGTATTTTTCAACAGCGAAATGGCTATAGAGATTTTTCTGATAGGTTCCGGCTGGTATTTGGTGTGCTGCACGGTAACTATGCAACTCCTTTTATCTGCATTGGTGATAGTGGCTGTTAAGAGATTGCCTTTGCCATCTGTAAGCAACAGCGGGTCGCCTGCTTTCATACGTAAAACCTGTATGCAGTGTTTGCCCGTTTCTTCGGGTAGTGTAATGTTGCCGGTTGTGGTGGGCTGGTTTATATAGAAATAAGGTAAAGCCATATTGGAGCAGTGGTGTGTATGGTAAAGGCAATTACTTATTTATACAAAATTACCAGGCATTAAACTTCGCATTGCCCAACAATGTTGAAACAGTATAAGTGTGCGACGCAAGAGGCGATGCTATGAAAAATAAATGCCTGGCCCAAAATTGTATTAAAAAATAGCAAATGGAAAAATATCCAAATAGGTAATAACGGATTAAAACGAAGTTTCTTCATCGAAGCCTTCGTCGAACGAGCCATTGTTCATGCGGCTGCCTTTTTGAATAAAAAATTTGCCTCCATCATCGCTTCCGCTGCCGGGTGCTGAGGGCGGAGGAGTTACCGGTTTCCAGTTACCTGCACTTTTTGATGGATTAAAACCGCCGCTATCGCCATCCCATTCTTCAAACTTTTGAATGTGCAGCAAGGCACGGAGCTTAATAGTTTCCAGCGAACCATTCCGGTGTTTTGCAATACGGATATGTGTTTCGCCTTTGGTGCTTTCGCCGTTTTCATTGTTCATTACCTCGTAATATTCCGGGCGGTAAATGAACATCACCATGTCGGCATCCTGTTCAATGGCACCCGATTCGCGAAGATCGCTCAACTGCGGCATTTTGCTTTCTTTTCGGGTTTCCACCGCACGGCTTAACTGGCTCAGTGCAATAATGGGAACGTTTAGTTCTTTTGCAAGGGCTTTAAGGTTTCGGGAAATGGTACTGATCTCCTGTTCACGGTTACCGCCCTTGTTATCGCTGCTGCCGCTCATAAGCTGCAAATAATCTATGAGTATCAGGCCAACTTTATGTTTGTTTACCAAACGTCTTGCTTTGGCTCGGAATTCAAAAATGTTTAAGGCTGCGGTATCGTCAATATAAATGGGCGCTTTTTCCAGGCGCTTGATGCCTTTGGTGTTTAACTGCTGGTATTCGTATTCTTCCAGTTTACCGCGTGAAATCTTTTCCATCATAATTTCACTTTCGGCCGAAAGGATACGCTGCACCAATTGCGATGCGCTCATTTCCAACGAAAAGAAACCAACCGCCGTAGGCTTTGTTGGGTGCAATGCTGCGTTGCGTGCAAGGTTCAAAGCAAAGGCTGTTTTACCAACTGAAGGCCGTGCAGCCAAAATAATTAAGTCAGTAGGTTGCCAGCCATAGGTAACACGGTCCATACTCGCAAAACCACTCGGTACGCCGGAAATTTCTTCTTTCTTGGTTCTTAACTCATCAATACGGTTAATGGCCTGCGCAAGTGCGCTGCTCATTTCTTTGTAATCGGTTTTAAGAAAGTTATTGGTGATTTGGAAAATTTTGTCTTCGGCATCATCCATCAAATCGAAAACGTCGGTGCTTTCTTCGTATGCTTCGCTGATAATTTCGCCGCTGATGCGGATCAGTTCGCGCTGCACAAATTTCTGCAGTACAATTCTCGAATGCGCTTCAATATTGGCAGTAGAAACTACTGCGTTGGTAAGCTTTGTAACGTAATAAGGTCCACCAACCATTTCCAGCTCTTCGCTTATCTTTAGTTCTTCAACTACAGTTAATATATCAATGGGCAAACTTTTCTGGGATAACCTTAGAAATGCGTTGTAAATACGCTGGTGGCCGTCAACATAAAAACATTCGGGTTTAAGTATTTCAATTACTATGTCAAAAGCACTTTTTTCGAGCATAATAGCACCAAGCACTGCTTCTTCCAGATCTTTTGCCTGGGGTGGCAGCTTGCCATAGACCATGGTGCTCATGTCTACTGCAGGCTTTCTCCTGTTCTTTCTGTCTTTGTTAAAATTCGTAAGCTCCATGGGTAAAATCTTCTTTGGGTTATTAAGTTATTGTAAACTTTTGCTCACAGAACTTTACAGTTGTTAATTTTAGATACCATCGTTTCCTGTTTGAAAAATCTTACCCCTTCGTAAGGGGGAGCGAATATAAAAGCCTTTTTAATTGAACCGAAGATTTTTGTAATAAGAATATTTATTCTTTTATAATCCACAAGGTAGCGCACATAAAACAATGCTTTTACACAGGTATTAATTCTTTTTCCACAAAATCAAAAAGTTTTCCGCTACTCAAGGTAGTTAATCCACATTATTTGTGCAGAAAGAATTGTATAGAAAAATTAGATAAAGAGCGCAGTTTTACGTTAATTAAAACACCGGAAATAAGACATTTTTGTACCCGGCAGCTGAACCATTATTAAGCTTTTGTTGCGTCGCACGCTTGTACATTTATTTGTTTTTTCAGCAATGGTGAGGCGTAGAGCAATTAATATCTTTTATCCTCCAAAAAAATGTTGACGAACAAAATATTGGGTTGGGTTATTATCCAAACAAACGCTGGTCATATCTTTACCTGCGGAGGCTTTATTAAATAGAAGCCCTTTTTAGAATGAAGAAACTAATATACAAGGCGGCTTTATTATTCTGTAGTTTTTTGGTTATACAGACTGCCAACGCACAAACCGTTTTCCGTTTAGGTATTAAAGCAGGCGTAAGCATACCCAATCTTCAGTCCTCGGGCAATAACCCTGTAAGCTCAGGTTGGTCTTCGGGGCAGGGCCCTTATGCGGGAGTAGTTGCAGAACTTCAAATTAGCAGCAAATTTTACCTTCAGGGGGAATTGAACTATTCATCGCAGGGTGGCAAGAAAGATGGAGTACAGGCAATACCCACATTGGGCTACGAAGCTTTTTTTCCACCTGGTACACCCGTGCCGCCTTACCTATTTGCTGATTTTTACAGCGAAGCAAAGTTCGGCTACCTTGAACTGCCGGTGCTGCTAAAAGCGGAGTTTTCGATTAGTAAAACACTGTGGTTCTTTGTAAATGGCGGCCCGTACTTTGGATATATACTCAGCGCAAAAAATATTACCAGCGGCTCTAGTAAAATTTATTTCGACGAAAACCTGACACAGGTTTTTTTGCCAACTGCAATTTCTTTTGATCAAACTATGGATATAAAAAGTGACCTGAAGAAATTCAATTTTGGCATTCAGGGTGGTGTTGGCTTAGCGTTAAACCTCGCTAACCTGAATAAGCTTACGCTTACAGTTGGAGGCAACTATGGATTGGTGCCTATACAAAAGGATGAAGCAAACGGAAAGAATAATATTGGTGCTGCCACTGCTGCGCTTGGGTATATTATTAGATTATGATTTTTAGCGGAGCAGGTTTTGTAACAGCACATTTTGCTAAGCTTTAATCCAGGCCATCATTACTTCATCTAAAAAGCGGTTTTCACTTTTTAGGTAAGTATACTTTTTTAGCAGACCTTCTTTTTTAAAGCCAGCTTTTTGGTAAAGGCGGATTGCCTTTTCATTAACGGAGGCGACACTTAATTCTACTCTGAGAAAACCCTGTTCTTCTGCGTATTTAATTATTGCTCTCACCATGTTAAGGCCATGGCCCTGGCCGCCAAATAGTGGGTCTATTGCAACACCTCCAAGATAAGCTATATGCGTATTTCTGTGCATTAGCGGCATCAGTTTGAACATGCCAACGGCGGTATTTTTTTCTTCAAAAATATACAGTAATTCTTTCCTAAATAAATCTTCGAATATTGGTTTAAAAGTTTCTGCATCCATCATTTCGTAAAGCAGAAATGGGTTTATCTGCGGGTGCATATAAAGGCCATAAACAAATTCAAAATTCTGCGCGGTTACTTTCCTGATCATATATTTTCTACGGGATTTATAACGACTAACCTTTAATATTTAATGATGCCAAAGCCCCATATTATTATAGCCGATGAAAGGATTGCGACGCAACGAAGATGCTATGAAAAGATTAGCTGGTATTTCAATGATATTGCTATTGACGTTAAGCCTTTTATACCTAAAAAAGGTCTATTTTACTGTATAGGTTTTCTTTTCAACACCAATGCCTTTGAGTGTAAGTGATTTCCAGCCGGCGGGCAAAGAACCTTTTAGCTGTACAATTCCTTTGGACGTAATATCGAGGCCTCCAAAACCCATGAGTACTGATTGCAGAATACCACCGGCCCCCGTGCCGAAATATGGATTGGTGCCGCCCTTAGTTTCGGCTATTACGCGAAATGGCGGAAGTAAATTGGGAAGGTAAGAATCTTTGAAAAAATGCGAAGCTTTTTCAGTATCGCCAATGCGGGCATAAAGTAGTGTGAATATAGCCTGCGTCATGGCTGGCGTACCTTCGTTGGGCACACGGGATGAATAATAGTCTAGATCCTTTTTTATTTGTGCTACATCAGTTATTTCTTTTAAAGGATAAGCGAGCAAGTTTACGTCGCCCTGTTTTATTCCTTCGCCGTTATATGCCGCATGTTCGCGTGTAACTCCGTTTTCCATTTTTAAAATGGGTATGTTATCAGCAACATTTTTCCAGTCTGTATTGGCAGCAATACCCAGCAGTTTTGCGGCTTCTGTTGCGGCGTATAAATTGGCTTTGGCTGCTGCGTTGGTAAAGGCGTTATTGTCAACGTTCTCGGCCCATTCATCTGCTGCTACCACATTTTTTATATCGTATTTACCCGGGCCATTTCTTTCAACGCGGCTTGCCCAAAAATCGGCGGTAGCTGAGAGTATGGGCCAGCCTTTTTCGCGCAGCCAGTCTTTGTCTTGCGTTACAGCATAATAGTTCCAGGCAGCCATTGCAACATCTGCTGTTATATGGTGTTCAAATGGTCCGCTCAAGGCCCATACGGGTGTTTCTTCCACACCGGTACCGGCGCTTTCCCAGGGGAACATGGCACCCTTATAACCATGGGAGAAGGCATTTCTTTTGGCAGATTCCAGCCTTTCAAAACGATATTCTACCATGCCTTTTGCAAGTTCCGGGTGTAGAACCAGCAGCGCGGGGAACATCCACAATTCCGTATCCCAGAATACATGGCCATTGTAACCTAAACCGCTAAGGCCCATTGGCGATGGCGAGTTGGTGCTGCCCTCTCTTGTAAAAGAATACAAGTGGTACATCATGCTGTGAAGATCCTGCTGTGCTTGGGCATCACCATCAATAACAATATCGCTTTTCCAGAGATCGTCCCAGGCTTTGTTATGAAAATTTATCAAACGGTCCCGACCCTCCAGTTTCGCAAAGATGGTCATGCGTTCTGCCTCGTTCAGCGGGTCCTCATGTTGTGCGGAAGTAATGGAAGAACCTACGATTGAAAACCGGTAAGTTTCACCAGCTTTAATAGTGCGGGTAAATTTCATCAGGTGCATATTGTTATCCCACATTTCGTGAATAACCCGCGGCTCCTGCCCATGGGGCTCGCTAAATATAAATGTATTGGAGGCACACATTAATAGTTTTCCGGTGGGGCTTTTTGCACTGGAAGTAAGCAAACTTATTACTACATGTGGCCTGTCTATTTCGTTGTAGTAATTCTGCACATCACGCAATGCATCCGGCGCTTCCATTACACTGGCGCTGTTAATGGTAATATCTTTCTTAGCGGTTATTTCCACATCCATCAGTACAGAGAAGGGTAGCTGGCGCAGCGAGTAATAAGTGGAGCGAACGGATGCTTTATCGCCAAAATCAAAACTAGAAGTAAAACCTGCGTGCTGCATATCCAGTTGTTGCGTAAAACCGGTTATGTTTTTGCCATCCACCCTTTTGCCGTCAATATCAAGCGTCATATTCAGCAGGTTAAAACTGCGCAAAAAATTGCTAACACGGCCACGACCATACTGATCATAAGCGCCGGCCAATACCACATCTTTTACCTTAAAAGGCTCCGGAGAAGACACAATACCAATCATACCGTTTGCAACAGTAATGCCGTAGTAATTTGAGGGATCAATCCTTTCAGCTTTAATAATCCAGGCATCCTGTGCCAAAGTATAAGTGGCAAAAAATGCAAAATTTAATAGAAAGAATATTTTTTTCATACAGCCTTATTTATAGAAGTAAGCTAATATACTGCATGTTTTTTTTTAGAAATACTTTTTTTGTTACCAGCTCCGGTTTTCATGGCATCTTAGGTTGCGTCGCACTCTTGTACCTTAGAATAGCCATGAGCGTTTAGCTGCGATCTGCGAGCTATTGGTTTTGCTTTCAAGCTTTATGTTTTGTTCGCAGCATATAACTCAATAATTGCAGTTTGCTCATCAATGTTCCGAACGTAAAAGAGTGCGACGCAACGTAAGCTGCATTACTTTTTTTGTTGGGTCAATAATCTTTTAAATTAAAAACCAATTAATCTTCATTAAATCTATATAGTGTTTCTCTCCTTGGAATGAAGTTTGAACCTTAAACGGCTTTTAAGGTATAGCAGCAAGTTAAAATTTTCTTATACTTTTAAATTGAGTTTATTTTAAATCCAATATTACCAATATCCAATAATCATGAAAATCCAATTACAAAATTGTTTTGTAGCCGCCATTTGCTTTTTTTTATTTATGGCTAACTTCAATGCTGCTGCGCAACCAAGCGGCAACACAAATTACGGCATCTGGCAAAGCACCTCTGAAAAGATCAACGTAGTTTATTATCGAATTAACGGCCGGCTCGCCAACTTTAACTGGAAAGAAATAGAAGTTGCCCCGAACGTTTGGGACTGGAAGACCTTCGACAGTATTTTTACAGACCTCTCCGATGATGGTATTCCTTTTGTGTTTATGATCTATACCAAAGAGGATGCACCGGACTGGTTGTTTACCAATGGGGTACCAAAAGTTATAGTTAGAGATCCCAGTGGTAATGTAAATGGTTATGCCCCCTATTACATTGATGACGATTATAATTTTTATTTTAAGCGGATGATTACAACGGTTCGCCAGCATGTAGAATCATTGCCATCATCAGTACGCAACCAGGTTGTTGCAGTGCAGGCCTGCTTTGGCAGCACAGGCGACCCTATCAGCTATAAAGGAACTGTAGAGCCACAGTATGATTTAACTATAGCCCAGTTTGATTCGCTCTTTCACGTATTCTCGGCCTATTACTACAATGAGTATATGAATAGCAGCCCAAAAATTTATCTGTTAAGCAATACAGCCAATGACGGCAAAGATGATATGAACTGGCTGATGAATAACTGCCC
>JBBRDW010000140.1:0-10690 GCA_038203525.1 Chitinophagales bacterium
TGCTTTTCTTCATGAAACTGGTGCAGCATATTTTGTGGACGCTCTATGGGGCCGGCAACCAGCTGAGGGTAAAACATTACATAAAGCGCATATATTCCAAAATGCCTTTCCGGTTTTTGATGCCCCCGGTAGACTTCTATGGTATAACTCATGGCCTGAAAAGTGTGGAACGATAAACCCACCGGCAGCAAGATGTCTAAATGAGGAATTGGGTTGTGAAAACCAAAATCGCCAAGCATAACGGTAATATTATAATTCAAAAAATTATAATACTTAAAAAATGCAAGCACGCCCAGATTTGCTACCAGGCTAAGTACAAGAAACAATTTTCGTCTTGCACCAACCGAGTTGGCAATATATATACCCGCTACATAATCTACCAGTATAGTAAAACCCAGAATAAGAATGTAAACGGGCAAAAAGTACATGTAAAAATAACAGCTTGCTGCTAACAGTAGTGCCCACCTGTATTTATGAGGCAGGAGAAAGAATAAGGTTGTTACAACAATAAAGAAAGCAACAAAGATTAACGAGTTGAAAACCATTCGATACGCATTTTTACATATTAGCCATGCAATGATACTTAAAAAACAAGATATAACCGATCCAATGAGTGCTTTGGTTTAAAATATCTGTTCTACTGCCTTTTTTTGATTTTTTGAAAATACCAGATCGATGAAACATGTTTTTATACTAAGCATATTGTAAAATTGTAAGCAGCTTTTTTGAACCAGGCTGTAGTTATACTATTAAACTTTTCTTGCGTCGCACGCTTGTACGTTCTGAACAACATGCAGCATGGCAAATAAACAACAATTTGAAGCAGAATGAAAGGAGTGCATTGTGTTGTCGCCATTGACTATAAATGCACCGGACGTTCAAGAGTGCGACGCAAGAGACGATGCTTTGAAATACCACTGCCTGGCTAAAAAAACTGTATTTGCAACTGTAAATTACAAACTGTAAACTACAAACTTTCTTCCTACTATCTTTGTTGCACTAACATTTGTAAGCATGAATATTGAAACCAACCGTAACGAAGACTGGATGAAACTGAAGGTGAGCGAAACCCGGCAATACACCGATAAAATAAAACAGGGCGGTGGTAAAAAAGCCATTGACAAACAAAGAGAAAGAAAAAAGCTTACCGCACGGGAAAGAGTACACTACCTGCTCGACAAAAATCAACCGTTTATAGAGATTGGCATTTTTGCCGGTTTTGAGATGTATGACGAACTTGGTGGCTGCCCGGGAGCCGGCACTGTGAGTGGAATTGGCTATGTTAGCGGCAGGCAATGCGTTGTGGTTGCTAATGATCAAACAGTAAAAGCTGGTGCTTGGTTCCCCATTGCATGCAAGAAAAATTTACGTATGCAGGAGATAGCTATGGAAAACCATTTGCCTGTTATTTACCTCGTGGATAGTGCTGGCGTTTTTCTTCCGATGCAGGATGAAATTTTCCCCGATAAAGAACATTTTGGCCGCATCTTCCGCAACAATGCGCGCATGAGTGCAATGGGCATTACGCAAATTGCTGCAGTTATGGGCGCCTGTGTGGCGGGAGGCGCTTATCTGCCAATTATGAGCGACGAAACACTTATGGTAGAAGGAAACGGCAGCATTTTTCTCGCCGGATCCTATCTGGTGAAAGCTGCAATTGGCGAAGACATAGATAATGAATCCTTGGGCGGGGCGGTAACGCATACAGAAATCAGCGGCATTGCTGATTATAAGTTTAAAACCGAAGAACAATGCCTTGATGAAATCAAAAAAATCATGGGCAAGCTGGGCGATCAGCCTGTTGCCGGCTTCAACCGTATTGCTGCTTTGCCACCGGCAAAAGATGCAGGTGAATTATATAGTATTATGAATGTGGGTAATGCAAAGCCTTACGATATGCTCGATATTATTGAAGGCATAGTTGATGCTGAAACAAGCGATACAACACGGTCTTCATTTGACCAATTTAAAAAAGATTATGGCAAAACAATTCTGTGTGGCTATGCCCGCATCAATGGCTGGGCAGTTGGTGTTGTAGCCAATCAGCGCCTTATTGTAAAGACAAAAAAAGGAGAAATGCAACTTGGTGGCGTAATCTATAACGACAGTGCCGATAAGGCTGCCCGCTTTATTCTTAACTGCAATCAAAAGAAAATACCGCTGGTCTTTTTACAGGATGTTACAGGTTTTATGGTGGGCAGTCGCAGCGAGCACAGCGGCATTATAAAAGACGGTGCCAAGCTGGTAAATGCGGTTGCTAATTCTGTAGTGCCCAAGTTCACCATAATCATCGGCAACAGTTATGGCGCGGGCAATTATGCCATGTGCGGCAAGGCTTACGATCCGCGTTTTATTTATGCCTGGCCCAGCGCAAAGATTGCAGTAATGGGTGGCGAACAGGCAGCAAAAACCCTGCTTCAGATACAGGTAGCAAGTATGAAAGCCAAAGGAAAGTTGGTAAGTGCTGAAGAAGAAAAAACTTTGCTCGACAATATAAAAGGCAGCTACGAAAAACAGACCACACCTTACTATGCGGCCGCAAGGTTGTGGGTAGACGATATTATAGATCCTGCAGACACCAGGCTGGTAATCAGCGAAGGGCTTGCGGCTTCAAATCAAAACGCGCATACGGAAGATTTAAGAACAGGAGTATTTCAGGTATAATTTTTTTTTGGACCCTGCTTAAGTGCTGCTATTTGGCTTCCGTTGCGTCGCACTCTTGTACTCACAGCAAATATATTCGGCCAATGCAAACCGAAAGTAAATCTGTCACTTACTAAAGTTGTAATTTTATGGTAATACATTTTGCTTACCATTTTTAATAATGAACTATGGAACAAAAAGAAAAATTAGACGAACTGCACCAGGCTTCCCTTGAGAAAGCCAATGAGTATTTACAGTCGAAAGGCGCAATTGATCAAGAACATAATGAGAAGATTGATGAGGCAAAAAAGGAATGGCAGGCCGCATGGATTAAGTTTCGCGAACTGCTGATGGTTTTGGAAACACTCGAGATCTAATTCTTTTTTCAAAGATAAGTAAAGTACTACTGCACAAGCGTGCGACGCAAGAGGTGATGCCATGAAAGGATTTAGCTGGGCCCAAAAAAATTATACAACAATTTCCAGTTCAGTTTCTTCAAAAGGTGCCGCAATATTTTGTGGTGTTGAAGTATTTTCATTTTCACGTAATTGGTGGCTGGTAAACCTGCTGCCATCGTGGCTGTAACCGGGCGGGCCAAAAAGGTAATGCCATTTTTCTTTGATGGTTATGTCTTTGCGGGTAATATCTTTCCAGATCTGCTTCCATTCATGAAATACAAGAGTTGCGGCATTGGGGTTTTCGATGTTTTTCGTGAGACCGTATTGCAACGGCTGGTAAGTTTCATCGGGTAGCTCCGCTTGGAAAGTACCAAACAGCTTGTCCCATAAAATAAGGAACATGCCCATGTTCTTGTCAAGATATTTTGGATTGGATGCGTGATGCACACGGTGGTGGGATGGTGTAACAAATATATATTCAAGCCAGCCCATTTTTTTGATTGTTTCGGTATGCACAAAAATGCCCCAGATTTGCGTGGCAGAATAAACAAAGGCAATATCAGCAACATTAAAACCGCACCAGGCAAGCGGAATAAAATAGATAAAACGGTAAAGCGGCTGAAATACAGAAGACCTGAAGCCTACCGTGAAATTGAGTTGTTGAGAACTGTGGTGGGTAACATGTGTTGCCCAGAAAAACCGTACTTCATGATCGAAGCGGTGCAGCCAGTAGTAAAGAAAATCTTCAGCTAAAATTAGCAGAAGCCAGTAGCTGATACCAGTTTGCCAGGTGATGGAAGATTTACTGTAAAACCACGCCAGTACTGCGAAGTAAACGATACGGAAACCAAGATCAATACCTGCATTAAGCAGCATAAGATAGAAATTTGCAATAGTATCTTTTATGTTGTAAGCCTTACGGTGCTGCAGGTGTGTTAACAGAATTTCGGTCCCGATTATAATAAAATAAAGAGGAGTAGAAATAAGCCAAAGCCATTGTTCACGTAATAATTGCATAACCAAAATGCGGCAAATGTAAATGATATACTATTAATGTTGTGTACTTTGCAGGCCCTGTTTGTCTATTTTAATAAAGCATTAATAAAAGTTGCGTCTATCAAATATTTTAGAAACCAATAATTCGAAGCGAATATATTATGAGTGAAGATTTATTAAATAACTGGCAGAAAAAATCTGCGGAGCATCAGAAACAATACAAACAATTTTTGAACAGGGCCAATAAAAACGCCGTACTTAAGAAATTAGGTGATCTGCATGAAGAGGCATTTGAAAAGATCAATTGCCTTGATTGTGCCGCCTGCTGTAAAAATTATTCACCTCGTTTTAAAACGCCAGATATTAAACGCATCAGCAAACATTTAAGGATGCGTGAAAGCGAATTTATCGAAACCTATCTTGATATTGATAACGAAGGCGATTATATTGGTAAAACAAAACCCTGTGTATTTCTTGGCGAAGACAATGCCTGTAGTATATATGATGTTCGCCCGTCAGACTGTGCTCGTTTTCCTTATACAGATGAAGATGTAATTTTAAAAAGACCGGTTATTACGTTAAAGAATTCTACCTTTTGTCCTATTGTTTACTTTGTGCTGGAAAAACTAATGCCTTAAATAATTTTAAAATCATTTTATACCAGCATTTGTATTTTATAGCATCATTCTTGCGTCGCAATCCGTTCATCTGCAGAATATATGGCATCAGTGAAAAGACAAAATTATTTTACCTCTGTAAGTTCTTCATAAATCGCTGTTAACGGACGATCAATACCATCGCCTTTCCATTCAGTTACGCCGGGAATAGCAGTGTTCTTAATAAACTCATCTTTGCTTTTACCAGCTTTAATTTCTAAGTTGGCAAATTGGTAAAGTTTTTCAAGGTAATCTTTAAATAATTCCAGATCTTCTTTACTGCCGGTTACTTTTTCAGAATCAAATGCATGCCCGAAAATGAAGATCGTGTCATTATCAAAAGTGCTGATGGTTTTATCTAAAACGGTTATCCAGTTTTTTACAGAAGCTCCTGAACTTCTATCGATAAATGGATGGCGGCGGTTAAACATCAGGTCGCCCATGTGGGCAATATTGGCATGTTGAAAGTGAATAATACTGTCTCCGTTTGTATGTGCCGGACCAAAATAGTAAGTCTTTATTTTTTCATCCCTCATTTTATATTCCCAGCCATCATCACCGTAAACAGTATCTGGATAAAGTTGTTGATCTTCATTCTTCTTTTCCTTTGCAACCCGCTCCTGGTTTGCCTTTGAATTAGTATGTGCCGCAACTTTTTGCACGATTCCTTTAAAAGAAATATTACCGGAACTGTGATCGCCGTGATGGTGTGTATTGATGAGCAGTTCAAATGGTTTATCGGATTTTTTCTTTAATTCTGCTATTAAATGCGTTGCCTGATCAGGAAATTCTGAATCTACCACAACAATTTGTTTTTTATTCAGCAGGAAACCGATGGTTCCACCTTTTTCGGTAAAGATGCCAACGTTGTTACGTAGTATTTTTATTTTCCACGGATCATCTACACGAAAGCCTGCGAATACATTTTTATTTAATAAGGCAAGCGCTCCAAGTGATAAGGATGCATTTCTGAGGAATGAACGGCGTTGCATAAATTTGTTTTTATAAAATTAGCATGTTTAATTTCTTCCCTACAATATTTTATTGGCTGGTCCAGCTCAATTTTATTCCGAAAGTACAAGAGTGCGACGCAAGAAAAGCTTCATAGAGTAGCTTCTGCCTGGTACAAAAAATCAATACTCCATTTTTCTTAAACTTGGAGCTTTAAACCACGTTATAATTACTACGAGTAAGGTTAACGAACCACCAATTACCACAGAAGGAATTACCCCGAATAATTTGGCTGCAACACCACTTTCAAACTGCCCCAGCTCGTTACTGGAATTGATGAACATACTGTTAACACTTAGTACCCTGCCGCGCATATGGGCAGGCGTTTTTAACTGTAAAATGGTACCGCGGATTACAACACTTATACCATCTACCATGCCGCCAATCAGTAAGGCAGCAAAGGATAACCAGAAAACATTAGATAAAGCAAAAACAATAATGCAGGTACCAAAACCTGCCACCGCAAACATGAGCTTCCTGCCTTGCTGCCGTTGTAGCGGGAACATGGTAAGTATAATAACAATAAAAATTGCACCCATATCTGTCGCAGCATTCAGCCAGCCGAAACCAGTGGCGCCAACTTTAAGAATATCCCTTGCATATATGGGAATCATTGCAACAGCACCGCCAAATAAAACGGCGAATAAATCAAGTGTTAATGCACCAAGTACTTCTTTTGTTTTAAATACAAAGCTTAAACCTTCTTTTACACTATCCCATGTTTTCTTTTCGCCTGGTTCGTTAATAGAAGGCTTTGGTTTTACCCGGTACAAAATAAAATAAGAAATAAAAATTAAGCTGCAGACTACGGCAAGTGTTCCGTTGATATCTATCGTTGCAATTAAAAGCCCCCCAATTGCATGGCCGGTAACAGAGGCGCTAAGCCATATTCCCTGGTTCCATGTTGTTGCATTCGGTAAAATATTTATGGGAACAATGTGTGCAAGCAATACCGCAAAAACGGGTCCGGTAAAAGCGCGTATAATGCCCGTGCAAAAAATTATTGCGTACACACACAGGGCGATCCAATGGTTGCCCATATTGTCTGAGGCATAATGTGTAGAGAGTAAAAATAGAATTGCAGCGCACAAAAAATAAAGTACAACTCCCCGTAATATTAGTTTGCGTTTTTCGCTTTGGTCTATTACATGGCCGGCATACAATGCCAGCGATACTGCGGGTATTACTTCAGATAAACCTATTAAACCAATTGCCAGCGGATCATTGGTAAGGTTGTAAATCCACCAGCCTACCAAAGTGCCCATCATACGCAAGCCTACAATGAAAAGAAAACGGCCGGACATGAGGTTACGGTATTCGGGAATTCTTACTGAAACGAATGGGTCGGCTCTTTCCTTTTTATCAGGCATGAAATATTGCTAAGTGGTAATTTTTTCTACAGTATATAAAAAATGAATTACAAAAATAAGGCGATACCGAATTGGAATGCCCTACAAAGATTAAATTGTACAAGCGTGCGACCGTCGCCTTGGGCGGGGCAAGCTGCAAGAGGCGATACTATGACAAAATAATGCAGGCCCAAAAAACAATCCGTTCGTTTATGGTAAAGTAAAATAATGCTGCCCTTCGCCAAGGTTACTGTCAAGCGCATCAATTACTACCTGTAAATGTTTTTCATTATCCAGAAAATCGGCGTTGGAGGCATCAATAAAAATCGTTTTTATGTGGTGTTGTTTTATGTAGCTGGTATAGGTTTCCTGCAGGTTGAAAAGATAATTATCCTTTATGCCTTGCTCGTATGGGCGGTTTCTTTTTTTAATATTTTTTTGCAGTTGCTGTACTGGCGAATGCAGGTAGATTAAAATATCGGGATAAATAAGCTGCTGCTGCATTATATCGTATAGCTTCTGATATAAACGAAACTCTTCTTCTGCAAGGTTTACTTTGGCAAAGAGCAGGCATTTTGTAAAAAGATAATCGCTTACCGTTACGCTTTGAAACATATCTTTTGTACGCAGCAGATCTTTAAGTTGCTTAAACCTTTCGGCCATAAAAAAAAGCTCCAGCGGAAAAGCATACTGTTGCTGGTTTTCATAAAATTTTGGCAGAAAAGGGTTATCGGCAAATTCTTCCAGAATAAGGCGGGCATTTAGTTTTCGCGACAGTAAATGGGCCAGCGTTGTTTTGCCTGCTCCAATATTACCCTCAACAGTTATGAAATGATATTGCATTGGCCAAACAGATTATTTTAAGAATTTTTGAGCCCGGCTTTGGTTCTTTAATCATGCTTTTCTTGCGTCGCACTCTTGTACTGTTGAAACAAAATTGAGCAGGGTGCACCAGGCTTTGTAAACCAATCAACATTTCAACCATGCAACTGCTTTCAAAATTAAGTGTCATTAAACTTTGCCGGGCTCAATTTTATACACATTTAATACATCAGAACATTCCCTTTGAAGTTGTGTTATTGGTTTGTGCAAAACAGGGTGAATGAGATCAGGTTCAATCTCGGCAAGAGGAAGCAAAACAAACATGCGTTCTTGCATGCGGGGGTGAGGGATGGTTAAACCGGGAACATTAACAATCTCCTGATTATATAGAAGAATATCAAGGTCAATAAAGCGTGGCCCCATTTTAAGGTCGCGTTTTCTTCCCATTTGTTCTTCTATCATCAACAGGTTATTAATAAGCGCTTCAGGCGAAAGTAGCGTATCTACAACCAAGGCCTGATTATAGAATTCTGGCTGTGCCTCAAATCCCCAGGCAGCCGTGCGGTACAGCGAAGATTGCCTTATAATATTTCCACAGTATTGTTCAACCAAATGCCTTGCTGTTGTTAGATTCTGCGATCTGTTACCTAAATTGCCGCCTGTCAGCAGGTATGCCTTATTCATATATGGATGGGAATAGAAAGTATCAAATATCCTTATTTTTGAAACGCACAACGAAGAACTATGAAGAGTTTTATTAAATTGTTTTTTGCATCCTTACTGGCGCTGATTGTTTTTGGCTTCCTGCTTGCAATAATTGGTGTATGGCTTTTAGGCAGCGCCTTACAACCCGGCAAACCCGATCTGGGTTCAAAAGGTGTGCTGGTTCTTGATCTGGGTATTGCCTATAACGAACAGGGGAAAGAAAACCCGATTGCATCTCTCACAGGTGATGAAAATGCGAATGCTCCCGGTTTATATGATATAGTTCGGATGTTGCACTTTGCAAAAACAGATACCACCATAAAGGGATTGTACATAAAATCAAGCTACAATGCCAATGGTTTTGCGAGCAGCGAAGAACTACGTAAAGCAGTGGTAGATTTTAGAGAAAGCAAGAAGTTTGTGATTGCTTATGGCGAAACGATTGATCAAAAATCATATTTTGTTTCTACTGCTGCCGATAAAGTTTATTGCCACCCAAATGGAGGACTAGACTGGGATGGCTTTTCCCTCACAACGCTATTTATGAAAGGTCTGCTAGATAAAGTTGGAATAGAGCCCCAGGTGTTTTTTGCCGGTAAATACAAAAGTGCCACCGAGACTTTCCGTGTAACAAAAATGACGGAAGCGAACCGCGTTCAAACCACAGATTTGTTAAACGATCTTTATGCAGGATTTCTTACAGAAACATCAAATGCCAGGCATATTGATACAGCCACCCTGCACCATCTTGCAAATAACGGGTTAATAAGAACCGCATACGACGCCGAAAGATACAAACTGGTAGACGGCTTAAAATATGATGATGAAGTAAATTTCGAAATGCTCAAGAAACTCGGGCAGAAAAAAACCGAAAACATCAATTATGTTTCCCTTAGTAAATACGCCAAGGCTGTAGAATTTAGAAAGAGCGGTGATGATAAAATTGTGATCATTTATGCCCAGGGCGATATAGTAGGTGGCAAGGGAAGTGATGATGAAATTGGCAGCGAAAATTTTGTAAACATCATTCGAAAAGCGAGGCTGGATAAAGACGTTAAAGCTATTGTTTTTAGGGTTAATTCCCCCGGTGGAAGTTCTTTAGCAAGTGATGCAATATGGAGGGAAATTACCCTTGCAAAAGAAGATAAACCCGTAGTGGTGAGTATGGGAAACTATGCTGCATCCGGCGGATATTATATTTCCTGCAATGCCGATTCTATTTTTGCAGACGCAGGTACACTTACCGGCTCTATCGGTGTGTTCAGCATATTGCCAAATATGCAGCCATTTTTCAACGACAAGCTAGGCATTACTTTCGACGGGGTAAAAACAGCGCCGTATGCGGATATGGGAATAACCAGCCGGCCATTAACCCAAACAGAACAACGTTTTATGCAGGCTTCGGTTGATTCTATTTATTATACTTTTAAAATGCGTGTTGCTGCAGGCAGAACGAAGGATGAAACTTATATCGACAGTATTGCGCAGGGCCACGTGTACACCGGAAAAAGGGCAATACCATTGGCACTTGTTGATAAAACAGGTGCCTTGCAGGATGCTGTAGACTGCGCTGCTCGCATGGCAAAAACAACAAACTATTACACCAAAGAATACCCTGAGAAAAAGTCGTTTTTTGAACAGCTTTCCAGTAGTGCTTCGTTCTCTGCTTCAATAAAGGAAAAGGCAGTTATGGAGAATATAGGTGTTGAGCAATACAGCATGCTGCAACAGGTTAAAAAACTGCAGGAATTAATGAAAACTCCACAGGCAAGATTACCTTATAGTTTTGACCTTAAATAACCCCAGATTCCGTATTGATGGGCAAGAATCTTTATCTGTAACAGGGTAATTAATTTGAGCAGGCAAATTATTAAATCAGCTATCAGAATTTTCAAGAAAAAATGTATTTGGTTTTTAATGTAGTGCAACAAAAAGCCCCTCACTTTTGGTGAAGGGCCGTTTTGTTGTGAACGCCTGTAACCACTACCGGGAAACAACTATTTTTCGTGTGATAACAGCGCTATTATTTTCGCCTGTTATTTGCAGCAGGTAGATGCCGGGTGATAATTTGCTTACATCGATCAATGTTCCGTTGAGCGATGAAGCTGCC
>JBBRDW010000141.1:0-10664 GCA_038203525.1 Chitinophagales bacterium
CAGGCCAATTATGGTGTTAATGAAATAATTCTTTTTAGTAAGATCGAATTGCTGCTGAAGAATTGTTGTTTCTTTTTTCTGCACATCGTATTTTGTTTGCATTTCGGCCAGTTGTTCGGCTGAATTTTTGGAGTAAATAGAATCTTTTATTTCAATCATTTTGTGCTGAATCGCTTCTGCGTTTTTATAATCCCCGGCTGCTGAATAATTCCTGCTGAGTGATTCATATAAATCGTAGCCCGCCGGGAAATTATTTTTTTTTGCGAGGTCGAGTCCATCGAGGCACAATGCAACACCTTTTTGTGGCTGGTTTGTATTTAGGTAAAACAAGGCAAACTGTGCCATATCCATTGTTAAGTAATAGATATCGCCAATTTTTTTCCTTTCTTCCACGCCTTGTTTAAATGCAGCTTCCGCTTCGGCTGTTTTTTTAAATTCGGCCAGCATGCCCCCATATAAAAAAAGTGAATTTGCATAATCCGTCAAATTGCCGCTTTCCAAAGAATACTGCAACCCTTTTTTTATAAAGAGAAACATGGAATCTTCATTGTGAAGCTTATAATGAACTATCGCAATATTGTTATAAATAAAGCAGAGTTTTCTTTTAAATATATCGTTATTCATTAACTGCAATGCCAAGTAATACCAATGGAGGGATTCTTCTTTTTTTTGCAATTTGTTGCTAACATTACCTAGGCCGATTGTTGCTACTGCCATACCTAATGTGTCTTTGTTTGTTTCGGCAAGTTTAAGGAGTTCAAAATTTTTTGACAGTGCCGTATCGTAATTTTGGGTTCGCAAAAGTATGTTGGCCTCCTGTCTGTAAAATTTCAGATATGCGGGGTCGTAGTTAAAGTTTTCCCGGTATTCTGTAAAAGCATTTTTGCTTATTTTAAGTGCACTGTCAAGCTTATTCTCTTGGTAAAAGATGGCTGCATTGTAATAATCGGCCATCAAAATTGCCTTTTTGTTTTTTTGAGAATGCGCAAGTTCCAGTGCGGCCGATGCATATTTTTTCAATGTATCGGGACTGTACGATTCAAACTCGTCACAAAGTGCCAGCAGGGCATTTAGCCGCTCCTGATCATTGACCGCTTTAATAATATTCGTTTTTAATAAATTGATTCTGCCTTGCTGTGCAAAGGCAATACAGGCAAAGGTTTGCAGCACTGTTATTAAAAAAACGCGCAGGTAAAAAGCAGCTTCAGGCATAAATATTTTTTAGCTGCCTGTAAATTATGTTTTATTTTTAGAATAATATTTTTCAGGCTTTGGTACCCGGCCACAGAATTGCTAGGAGGCTTTTCTTGCGTCGCACTCTTGTACGTTCGAGAGAACCGGCAACAAGGCAAAGAGGCAATCGGCAAAGAGTAATACATTGTTTATTGTTCACTATTCGTTGTTCACTGTTCATTCTTATTCCCCAGTACAAGAGTGCGACGCAACAACCGATGCTACGAAGAACTGCTGCCCGGCCAATAAAAGCTAACTATTTATTCTTTGTAATAATGTATATGACCGAACTGCATTTTTGTACATTGCCCAAAGCCTTAAGGTTGGATACAAAACCGTTCCAAACCGCCTTTATTAAGCTATTGTTACCTGTTTTATACTGCTCACTTAACATGGAAACATAAAAACTATCGAACCACATGGGCTTGTATTCTTTTACAATAAAGCCATGCTTTTGCATAAGCTGCTGCATGCTTTGCGGGGAGAAATGATACAGGTGACGCGGTACATCGTAAGCGGCCCAATGCTCTTTGTAAACAGCGGCATCGTAACTTGTATAATTTGGAACGGCAATAAGTAAAACGCCATCGTTTTTTAGAATTTTGCTGAATGTTTCTATATAATCATGCAATTGGTGTACATGCTCCAGCACGTGCCACATGGTGATGACATTGAAACCTGCAGCGGGCAACGTAAATAAGGAATTTGGATTTTGCAGATTTAACTGATGGTTGTTTAGTGCGTTTTCCCTTGCAACGGTATCGGGTTCAAGACCGGTAACAGCCCAGCCAGCCTGCTGCATAGTACTTACGAAGGCACCGGTTCCAGCACCAACATCGAGCAAAGAACCCTTTCGCAGTCCGCTCGCTTTTTGTGCCAATTTTCGCTTAGTTTGCAAAGTGTAGTTACGAACGAAATGATAAATGCGGTTGATAAACCCTTTTTTTGTATCGGAATGAGAAATGTAATCTTTGCTTCGGTAATAAGCGCCAATAGCATCGTCAATGGGAACATTTTGGGTAAACCTGCCGCTGCAATCATTGCAATGCCAGATGCCAAATATTTCCTGACTTACAGTGTAGTCTTTTGCCCGCAATACTTCCGTAATATTGCCGCTGCTGCACAAAGGGCATTGCTGATATGTAATAAGATTGCTCATGCGCGGCAAAGAAAGCAAAGTTTCAGTTAAAAAATACCCTTACAGGGGTAGCAGTTTTTTATGACATTGATCTTTCTTTACTTTTATTTTTTAAATAATGGGGAGAACATTGAAAAATATCCGGGGTTTTATAAAACCAATCATTTTTTTTATTCCGTTTACATATTATTTTTTTCTTTTTGCTGTGGCTGCGGTGCTTACAAACAACTGGCTCAGCACAAAAGAAGTAGTTACGGGCAGTTCGTTCGGCGACATCTTTAAACTGTTAATGAAAACAGCGTTATGGTTTGTTGCCATCATAGTTGTCGTAGCAATGGTCTCGGCTTTAATTTCCTTTTTTGTTTTTCTCTGGAAGAAAAGAAAAAATGGTATTCACTTTTCTGTAACCACTACCGCCGTTAAAGGCGAGGTAAAGGACAGTCCTTCGCAAAGAATTCACATCTCTATTTCTCCATTACTTAAGCCATTGCTTGGGTTTATTAAACTGCGTTTGCAGTACGACGAAATGCAATATTCCGATAAGTTTGCCTTGGTTCAGGACAATGAGAAAAAGCTGATCTCCTTAAACTACGCCGGCGATTACCAATGGAACCTGCCCGAAATAAAAGAATACCATGTTGAAAAACTGATCATATATTTTGAAGACCTTTTTCAATTTTTTTCTTTTACGGTTGCATTGCCTGTAGAAGACCGGTTTCACACCAACCCGTTTGCGCCACCGGTTAAAACTTTTAATATATCGCCACGCAAAACAGAAGATACCAGCTCAAGAATTGAAGAACTTAAAAAAGTAGAAGGCGAATACCTGAACTATAAAAATTTCGAGAACAACGATGACGTGCGCCGTATTGTTTGGAAGATCTATGCAAAGAACAAAGAACTGGTAGTGCGTATTCCCGAAGTACTTGATCCATCTGCATCGCATGCATATATTTACCCATCTTTTTTTAACGGTTTCGATATAGCAGGCAACTCAACCGCTGAAATATATTTCCTCAATTATTATAAAACCATGCTGTGGGGAATTTATACAAATCTCAACAAACAGGGCTTTGTTTTACGCTATATCGCCGATCAGCAAACACCAACAAAAGTTTTTACTAATGAGCAGGAAAGCATTCAATATAATATCAGCACCAGCAATTGGCAGGAAGATAAAACCATTAAAGAATTTGTAAGTTCCAAAGATGCATCGGTAATCGTGTTTTCATCGCTTTGCAGTGCTGAAGATGTTGCGGTTTTGCTGGAAAATCAATCAGGTTATACCATGTTTGTTCTAATAAAATTGAGTAACAGTTTGCAAAGTTCTTATCTTATTAGTTTGCTGCAGTGGATCTTTATTCAGCAGGAAAAAAATGAGCTGGAGGTATATAAAACAAACTGGCGTTTATCGCTGCTACGGTCGAAGGTTGTGGAGAATGAAAAAAAGCTGGAAACATTAATGGCAAAACACTCTAAAACTTTGGTGTTGTAAAATACATTTTATGAACCGGGCAGAAGTTTTTCATAGTATCCAGGTTGCGTCGCACTCTTGTACTGAGGAATAAAAATGAACAGTGAACAATGAATAGTGAACAATGAAATACTCTTTGCCTATTGCCTCGTTGCCTGTTCTTCCAAAAGCACAAGAGTGCGACGCAAGGAACGATCAGAAAAGAGATATAGTCTGGAACATAAAAGAAAATATAATTGTAGAGAACAAATAATACAATTGGTAAGATAAAGCTAACGGCTAAAAGCCAATAGCTAAAAGCTAAAAAAGAATGCAGATAGGAAAAATACATAGCTGGAAAAAAGTTGTTGCACAGGTAATTTTGTTGGGTATACCAACCATTGTTCTCGCATGCTATTTACTATGGGATGCAAATCGCCTCTACAATATTCTTCAAAACGATTGGATAAAACAAGGCGGTTATTTTGCTGCAGGCATTGTTACGGCGCTTATATTTTACAGTTACCGGTTTAGATTTATTGCAACCACTGCATTGCTTTTTTTAATTTATTATGGTGCTTATAAATTGCTCGGCAATTTTAATGTTGGCGAGTTCGATGCGTTTTTTGCATCGGTACAATTCCTTTTGTTTGCTGTGCTTTTTTCGGCTGGATGGCTTACGGGGTATGGCTTTTCACGTTCGCGGTATTATACCGTTTTCTGGAGTGTTTTTCTGTTGGCGATACAAATTATTGTTGTTAGTAAGACTGCTGATTTTAAAGCATCAACTATTATCGGTGCGTTTGCACCGGTGCTGGCCTATTCATTTTATATCATCTTCACAGCAGAGCTAATCCGCAACATGAATGAAGATGAAACACATTTTGGTTGGTTCATTTCTAAACGAATGCTTGGCTTTGGGGTAGTTGTTTTGGTATTGTTGCTTGCTTTATTGAATATTTTTCAGGATGATTTTCAAGCCATAGAAAAAGAATGGGGCAATGCAAAGGCTGACTACGATAAGAATAAGGGCAACAGCGAAAGCATGACCAAAAACAATAAGGATGGAACCATCAGCAATAAGGACCAAACCAAATTAACAAGTTCGTTAAATAAAGGCAAACGCCTTGTGTTTGTCGCTAAACTGGATAACTTTTTCGAAGGAAGCGAAACTCCCAACCCACTTTATTTTACTGCTTATTACTACACCAGGTTTGATACGCTAACGCAAACCTTCGAGATAGACAGCCTGATGCCGGATAATGATTTGTTTCGTCCCGATCCTTCTAAAATTCCGTTGCTGTTTGCAAAGAAAGATTCTGCTGTTATTAAGAATTCGCACGGATCATTAGAACATAAAGTAGTAACAGCTGAAGTTTATAAAGTACTGCTTTCACCTGATGAATTTATTGCACCTTCCACTGCATTTTTTTGTCAGCCAATACCTGTGGCCAACGAATATAAAGATCAATACAAAAGCGCTTACCGTGCCAAGATGTGGGTAAGTAATTTAAACAGTGCTTACTTTATTTATAATCCTGCCGGTAACCAACAGCTTGAACAATTCCAGGAGCAGCGGTTTAATGAATTACGTACCGTTAAAGATTTTGCCGAAGCAGATAAAAAATTTAAAGACTATTATACTTTCATGCCCTCGAATGCAGACTATGACAGTCTGAGAACTTTGGCAAAACAAATAACGTTAAATGCGAATACACCCGTGGATAAAATGATTGCCATACGCGATTATTTTTTAAGTAAGGATGAATTTGATCAACCGCTGTTTAAGTATTCTGATAATCCAGGTATTCCTGGCATACCCAGTGCAAGTAAACTTAACTATTTTTTATTTGATACCAAAAAAGGGTATTGCGCCTATTATGCAGGCGCTACTTTGTTTATGCTTCGTTCGCTTGGTATACCATCAAGACTTGCGGCTGGTTTTTTAACGATCGACCGCAGCAGTAAAAACCCTGGCTGGTATTGGTTTTACGAAGATCAGGCGCATGCCTGGGTACAGATATTTTTCCCCGGTTACGGATGGATAGACTTTGACACAACTGTTCCAGATGTAAATACACAACAGGCTCCGCAGCCAGATGAAACACCGCCACTCAATATGCAGGATGCATACTTTGTTGCTGATGGAACAGTAACAGAAATTGATACTGTGAGCAAAAGATTAAAGCTTGATGTGAACAGGTTATTGTTTCATGATAAAGACTTTGAAACTAATAAAGTAGAAAATGTTCAGTTAGATATTTCACTGGCAACCGTTTCAAAAGATACCGGCACAGTAACTATTGGAGCTATCAGAAAAGGTATGCATATTACCGCTGCTTCTTATGCAGAAGTGCTGAAAAATATTACTGCTAAAGATGATGATAGTTTGGTTGTTGTTCTTAATAAATTATCGAAGCCTGTTCCGGTTGACCAGATCAAAATAATTGATCCTGAAAATGCAGCGCTGCAAAAGAAAAAAGAAGAAGCGGTACAACAAAATCCTACCGACTGGATCAGGGTTTTATGGATAACACTCAGTATTATTGCTGGCTTAACTTTATTAGTATTTCTTACGCCCTGGTTTATATGGCAATACTTTAATGCAAGTGCACGCAATGCCAAAGATTCAAAACAAAAAGCATTCAACAGTTACCGTGCGTGCATGTATTATCTCAATCAAATTGGTTACAGCAGAACCAACTATGGGCCTAATGATTATGCCCGAATGATCGACGGTAATTTTAAAACCACGTTCAGTTCATTCAGCAATGTTTACCAGAAATTAAAGTATAGTTCGTTACCATTATCAAAGAGAGAAAATGAAACGATAGAAACATTTTATAAGCCATTTATTGGCAATGTGGGTAAACAGTTGCCGGTAAAAACGCGGGTATCAAAATTCTTAAACATTTATAATACGATTTCGTATTTCGCAGAAAGCAAAAACAAATAAACATGGAGCAACAAATTCAATTGGATCAGGCATTAGAGAACATTCAGAAACTGGTGGATAATATTGAAACAGTCATTCGCGGCAAACGTACACAGATACAATTTATACTTACCGCTTTGCTGGCGAAGGGACATATTTTAATGGAAGATAATCCCGGCACCGGCAAAACCGTAATGGCCAAAACCCTAGCCCAGAGCATCTCTACAAAGAATGACCATACCGGTGTAAATTTTAAACGTATACAGTTTACACCAGATCTCTTGCCGATGGATTTAATTGGCTCGCATATTTTTGATGATGTAAAAAAAGAATTCATCTTTAAAAAAGGTCCGCTGTTTTGCAACGTTTTGCTGGCCGATGAAATTAACCGTGCTTCACCAAAAGTTCAGTCAGCTTTGCTGGAATGTATGGCAGAGAACCAGATAACAATGGGCGATATTACTTACAAATTAGAGAATCTTTTCTTCACGATTGCCACGCAGAACCCTGTTGAAATGGAAGGCACTTATCCATTACCCGCCGCACAGCTCGATAGGTTCTTCATAAAAATAATTTTCGGTTATGTTGATGAAGAAACAGAGCTGGATATTTACAGAGATTACCTCGGCATTGAAAGCAATCTGCAAAATATTCAGCAGGTACTTTCAATGGATGAAATTCTTTTTCTGCAGAGAGAAACAGAGAAGGTTTTTATTCATGAAGAGATCATCAAAGCAGTGCGCAATATTGTGTGGGGCACACGCCGCAATGCAGAGATAACGCTTGGCGCTTCCACACGAAGTGGTATTACTTTTCTCAAATGTTTAAAGGCTTTTGCATTGGTGAATGGCCGCAGTTTTGTAACGGAAGATGATCTTAAACTTATAACAAGTGCAGTGCTTGATCACCGTTTAATTTACAGGAGCAAAGAGGCAAAGCAAAAAGTGCTTGCAGGTATTCTTGATGCTGAGTTGGCAAGACTAAGTAAGCTGAATATTGGTAATTAATTTTTTGAGCCCGGCATTAATTTTTCATGGCATCCAGGTTGCGTCGCACTCTTGTACTGAAGAATTAAAATGAACAGGGAACAGTGAACAATGATCAATGAAATACTTTTGCCTATTGTCTCGTTGCCTTGTTGCCTGTTCTTCCGAACGTACAATAGTGCGACGCAAGGAACGATCTGAAAATAGATATAGCCAGGTTCATAAAAATATAGATGAAAACAAGTAACAAATAATGGGGAAATATATTACATACCGATTTGCAATTTTATATTGTTCATTGTTCATTGTTCATTGTTCATTTGGGCAAAGTCTTTCATTATCGGCGCAAAACAAAGCTGCTGCACGTTACGAAATTGATGCTAAACGAAAAGGCGTAAACCCAACAGATAAAGATGCGTTACCGCGCAGCCGGGAATTTATCCGGCTCGACAGCACCTACTATGTTGGCTACATGTACGAGGGTATGTATAAGTTTGACAGGAGCGCTGATTATCTCGGTTTTAAGAACGCTATTGTACCGCTCCAAAAAGCTTTCGACCTAATGGATAAAGATTACAACAAAATGTTTCACAGCATTTATAATAATGTTGATAATCTTATACAGGGATTTCCAAAATACCAGGATCTGTACATGATTTTTACTGCATTAAAAGGCTGTTATGATAATGTTGAAATGCCCGAAGAGGGAATGGAACTTATAAACAGGGTTCAAGCATACGGGTTTAAAAACGATTTTGGTTTTGAACTTAGTTACCAGCGTTCATGGTTGTATCACCGCAACCGTTTCTTTACTTCTTCGAAATATGATTTTCTAAAAAACTCTGTTGCTGAAAATGAGAAACAGGCTTTTCAATGGTGCTACAATGGCCTTGCTTATATAAAAAAATATGAGGCAGATAATGATGCTATTTTTGGCGGGGGACAAGGTGAACAAAGAGTGCTTACCTTGTATCACAACCTCGCATTGCTGCACTGTTTTAACAAGAATTACGATAGCAGCGAATACTACTACGAAAGGCTTGCAGAAGGTGGTCGCGTTTCCTGGAATAATTATGGCAGCATGCAAAGCGAAATTGGAAATTTTGCTACTTCGCAGGAGTACTTCAAAAAAGACATGTTCAAAAGCTATGAACACTTTTTACGGGAGCCATATTATTACCTTCCGCAATTGTATGTATATGCGGGCCGAACCAAAGACGCTATAAATATGTGCCAGGAGATGATCAGTGAAAGCGGCTCTACACCTGGCTTTGGGTGGTACAATATAGCACTGGCAAGAAGTTATTTATATGATGGACAATTGGATAGTGCTCAGTTTGCACTGGATAAAGCTGCCAACTTTAAAGAGCTGCATATTGGTACAACACTTACACAAAACCAATACGATTTTACTATTAATTTATTGCGTGTACAGTTGTACGATAAAAAGCTGGCACAGGAAAAATTTCTGAATAAAGGTTGGTGGTATTCGCCTATAAGTTTATATAATATTGCTGCTTACAAAGCGCAAAAGATGACTTCAGAATATGTGGTGGTAAACCAGTTAATGGCCAACCCCGAAAGGGATAGGTTGGTGTACGATCTTTTCTGTTCCGAGGCAACCAGTACATTTGACGAAGCCTGGTATTTGATGAAAGATTTTAGTCCGCAATATTTTATAAAAAAATATACGGAGTACCAACAAAAAGATAAGCGTGAAAATATTCAGAAGTACTTTAAGTTATTTTCTGCTAAGTTTAAGTACGAAAAAGGCGATGAAAAAGAAGCGGTGAAGGACCTTGAAAATATGGACCGTACCACAACAGCAGATACTGCAAATGAAAAATTATTTGTAGCCCGTGTTTACGAAAATCTTTCGCAGGCTTACAATAGCAACGGTGATAAAACCAAGTTCGCCATGTATAGTTCTGGATTGATGGATGAATATCCGCAAATGATTCCTTTCGCCGGTATTCCGCTCTCCATGAGGCTTTCCGTTTCCGGTGTTGATGATGCTGTTACCAAAAATGTAACAAGCCAGATAAGAGATTGCAATATTAATTTTACCAACGAAGTAAACAGTGGCACGGCTGATGTAAAGATCGTTTTCAATCAAAAAGGCAGCAGCTACGAAGCGCTGATTACGGTGCGTAGCGGTAACGGCAAACTGATCGTAAACAATGAGCGGCT
Source organism: Chitinophagales bacterium (assembly GCA_038203525.1). Classification (GTDB taxonomy): domain Bacteria; phylum Bacteroidota; class Bacteroidia; order Chitinophagales; family Chitinophagaceae; genus Limnovirga. The sequence goes on from JBBRDW010000141.1 coordinate 9,936, forward strand.
TATCTTTAAAAAGGCAGAAGGCGCCGGCAGCGAAATTGCCTTGCGTTTATTTGGCACAGGTGGTGCTGTGGTCTTTGATCCTCCGCCTGCACCTGAAAAAAAGTAGCATTATTTTTAGCCGGGCTGAAGATACATTGGGCATCGGTTGTTGCGTCGCACACTTGTACGGTTGGTAATTCAATTGGGCTTTTGTCTAAGTGAAGATCCATGGTATTTGATGTTGGTCAGGTGACTATAATGGGCAAAAGCCTGGTAATTTCAAAAAGTGCAGGAAAGATTCACCAAAAAAAATTGGCTTAAGTCATTTATTCAACTCCCATAATTCTATACCCAGTTTTCCCAGTAATTCCTTTAAAATGTTCTTCTAGTTTGTCACTTACACCTACAAGAAATGAAGGGTCAATTTCGTTAACTAAGTTATAAAAGGTTTCACTTATGACTATTTTTCTTGCATCTGCTTTTCTCATCAATCGTGCCGTAAGATCTATGTCATTTCCGTAGTAATCATCTGCTGTCAATTTGTATGAAATATTATATGTGTCATTACAATAATGAATTGCAGCTTTTGTCCTTAAAGTAATATTTTCAATTTCGGAAGAATTTTCGGAAATACAATTTTTCAAAAAGTCTAAAACAGATGCATAATTTTCATTTGCTTTATTAATCTTAACATCAGAAATGAAAATCATTATCTCGTCACCAATAAGTTTTATGACATTGTCCTGAAAC
>JBBRDW010000142.1:0-10381 GCA_038203525.1 Chitinophagales bacterium
CCCATAATCTATAGCAAATTCTCTGCTACCCAAACCAAAGCAACCATTACCCTTAACTGGCAAACCACCACCGAATTAAATAACAGCTATTTTGCGGTAGAGCGCAGTAGCAATGCGGTTAATTATACTGGTGTTGCACAGGTAAAGAGTAAAGCTACTAATGGTGCCGCACAGGATTATGCTTATACAGATAAACTACCGCTGGTGGGTACCAATTATTACCGCCTTAAACAGGTGGATAAAGACGGTAAGTTTAGCTACAGTAAAACCCTAAGCATCGCTTATTTAAAACCGGGTAGCATACAAGTTTTCCCCAACCCGGCAAAAGATAAGCTTACGGTAAAAGGTTTAAATGCTGCCATAATTAGTACCATTACGGTACTGGATATACAAGGTAAGCAATTGCTACAGTTTACCGCTAAGGCCGCTGCCTACAGTTTTAGCATTGGCAGCCTTGCACCGGGCACCTATATTGTAAGGGTAAAAGATGCAAATGGTATTGCGGTGGAAAAGTTTGTGAAACAGTAGCAGATAATGAACAATGAACAATTAAAAATGAACAATGTGATGTAGGAGAGGATTGACGGGCCTTTGGAAATGGGCTTTCCGTTGCTGATGCCTTACGTACCGTTGAGCGTTCCGGGAGGGCTTTTATGACAAAATGACTCCGGAATACTCAACGGAGTTCCCGGAAAGGTCAACGGGAGGTCCGGAATGCTCAACGGAAGCCCCGAAACTGACAACGGGGCAGGTTTTATGCTCAACGGAACTACCGGAATATGCAACGGGGTTTACGGAACGGTTAAAAGTTCGTCCGCTGCCTGCAACGGGTAATAATGTACCAAAAGCAGGTAACTTTTTGTACGAAAATCAATTGTATTTTTTAACTAAAACATAGAAAAAATACCTAAAGAAACAGCAACACGGCAATATTCGCTTACCGATGGCGACCTTAAGCAGCTCGCCGATTCACTTAAAACAAGTATTAACCGCGACCTGGCAAATTTTGCTACCCGCAATATTACTGCTGCGCAGGTTACTGCCCTTCAGCTACTTATTGACAGCTTTGATGCAACCACTACCGATGAAGAACTGCTTGGTTTGGTTACCGATGCCACCAATGCCAAAAATACCATTGCCGATAACATACGTATTGCGGTTCGCCCCATTCGCAATATGGCGGAAACAGCCTATGGTACTACCGGTAAATACAACACATTTGGCTTCGATGGCCTGTCTGAACTTACAGACAATGACCTGTACCGCCTTACCCGCCGGGTAATAAGGGTTGGTACAAAACTGCTTGCTGAACTTGCTGCACAGGGGCTTACCGCAGCCATACTTACTGCCCTGGGTGTACTTGCCACAGATTTAGATACGGCCATAGATGCTATTGAAGATGCCATAGAAAACCGCGACCTGGAAACACAGGACCGTATAATAAAAGGGAATGTTCTTTGGGCAGAAATGAGCCGCCTTGCCAGCATTGGCCGCAGCCTGTTCGAAGATACCGATGAAGCCCGCTACAACGATTATGTGTTAATTGGCGGCAGTACACCAAAGACTGCCCCGCCTGTACCGCCACCGGCTAAATAATATTTATTGTATAGGTTGCCCCGCTAAAAAAGGGTTACAACTACCTATTGCCCTGCCGGTTTTACACTTGCAGGGCTTTTTTAATCTTGCTGTTGCAATTTTTTTTTTGCGTTGCCAACTCTTATAAGATTGAAAACCCTGTTACTACGCTTCAATCTTCGCTTAGGTAAAAGCTCCATAAAATTACCAACCGTACAAGAGTGCGACGCAAGAGGCGTTGCCCAAGGTATCTTTTGCCGGGCTAATAATAATTCATCAAAAAAATGGTTTACACTTAAAGTATCATCTAAAACGAAACCGCATATTTGCCCGCCAGTTTGTTTTGCAACTTGGCAGGGATCTTAATTACAGTTGCACCATTGGCAGTTTGAAATTTTATTTTTTCGGCGGGTGCATCCATGTAAATGATTTTGCTGTTTTTGTTCAATGCAATAATTTTTAAATTTATTGTAGCAGGCAATACCACATCATCGGTTTTATCGCTAAGCACATAAACATACACCGTCTTTTTATCTTTTGATTGCAGGTACAGTACGTTGCCGTCTTCGTACGGCGCCAAAGGAACAGTTGCATAAACAGCTTCGCCATGCACCTTCATCCATTCACCAATATTTTTTAAGCGGCTGTAAGCGGTATCGCTAAAATCACCATCGGGAGATGGGCCAATGTTTAATAAAAAATTACCGCCTCTAGATATAATTTTCAGCAGCATGTGTACCAGTTCATTGGTTGATTTGTACGTATCATTTGGCACATAGCTCCAGGAGTTACCCATGGTAATACAACTCTCCCAGGGATGGCTCAGCGCTTCTTTGGGAATGGTTTGCTCCGGCGTTACATAATTTTCAAACTCACCACTTACTGTTCTGTCAACCACCATTAAACCAGGCTGATAACTGCGGGCCATTTTTGCAATGCGTGCCATATCAATATCCTGGTCGTCTTTAATACCGCGTTGCCACTCAACTGTTGTATCAACACTGGAGAGTGGCCTCACCCAACCGCCATCAAGCCAAAGAACATCTACCTTTCCATAACCCGTCATTAATTCTTGTATTTGGTTATAAGTGTAGTCTTTAAAGGCATTCCAGCGCTCCGGGTATTTTTTAGGATCATAATTTACATTCCGGTCTTTGGGTGGAAAATATGGCCACCAGTAATTAGGGCTATGCCAATCCGGCTTTGAAAAATATGCACCTAACATAAAATTATCTTTCCTGAATGCATCAAATATTTCTTTTGCAACATTGCTTCTTGGGTTTGATGAAAAAGGTGTTTTAGCAGCAGTAATTTTATAGTCTGTTTCTTTGGTATCGAACATACAAAAACCATCATGATGTTTGGTGGTGAACACCACATATTTCATACCTGCATCTTTTGCAGCGGCAGCCCATTTTTCCGGGTTAAAATGCGTTGGGTTAAAGGTAGTCTGCAGGTTCTCATACGCTTTTACATATTCATTATAGCTTTCAGCGTAAGGGCCGCGGCGCTGGGTCCAGCCTTCATCTTCGGGGCATATACTCCAGCTTTCTACAACGCCCCACTGGCTATAAGTGCCCCAATGCATAAACAAGCCAAACTTTAAATCCTGCCACTGCTCTATCTTTTGCTGTACCAGGGTATCGGTTGGTTTTATATAGTCATTATTAAAATTATGTTGCTGTGCATTTGCAGTAACAACCGCACCAATTATCAATAATGTAAGTAGCTTTCCTTTTAACATGGCAGGTATATTTTTGATTTTTATGAGCCAGGGCAAATTACAACTATTGAGGTTTTATTGCCACTGTTTAACCCGATACTTTCAGGGCCGGGTTCAAGGTTAGTTTTGTACAGCAACATTCAGGTAACGCAGGCTTCCTTTCTCCAGCGTGGCCGCACTCGCCTGCAGTTGATAATTTGCCCTGACTTTCAAATAAGCATAGCTATTTAATAATTATATAAAATAGTTATTCTAAAATTATTTCTTCTTTTTAAATAAATATTTATTGTTATTCAATAAATATTTATTTATATTTGCATCCTCATTTAAAAACATCATGATGAAAACAAGAACAAGAACAATTTTAGTAATTCTTAAAATCCTTGCATTTATGGGCTTCGTTAAGTATTCAATTGACTGCGGAGCCCAGTTAACTCATTTTGTGGCAAGTTTTATAAACACTGATTGGGCAAGCCGCACTTATCAGGTTAACATGGATATATTCAATATCCGCGAGCATAGTATTTGGTATTATTCTTACGCCATGTGTTTAAACATTGCAGTCTCAGCCTTACAAGCCATTATTTGGTACGTGGTATTTGACCTCTTGTCGAAGCTAAAACTTCAAACACCTTTTTCTATGCAAGTAGAAAAAAAATTAGAAACGATCGCTTTCCTGTCGCTCGGCGTTTGGATAGTAAGCAGCATTTTTTGGGAAATATATACTTATTACCTATTGCAAGACACAGGCATACAATTACCAGCTAATAATAATGGAGATGAATACTTTTTTATGGCAGGTATTGTCTATATCATTTCCCAGATCTTCAAACGTGGTATCGAAATCGACGATGAAAACCAATTAACCGTATAACCTATGCCGATCATTGTAAACCTTGATGTAATGATGGCTAAACGAAAGATGTCTCTGAATGAGCTTTCAGAAAAAGTTGATCTTACATTAGCCAATCTCTCCATTTTAAAAACGGGTAAAGCCAAGGCGGTACGTTTCAGCACGCTGGAAGCTATTTGTAAAGTGTTGAATTGTCAGCCGGGTGATATCCTTGAATTTGCAGAAGAGCAACAATAAAAAATATAAAACTTTATGAGCCCGGCAGCGGGATATTTATTAAGCATTCGTTGCGTCGCACTCTTGTACGTTTAGATATTTTATTGAGCTTTTATTTTAGCGAAGATTGTAGCGAAATTTATATAAGCCAATCTTATCATGAAGCCACCGCGAGATATATAGTAAATGAAGGTTTTTAAACCACAGAGTTGTACTGCGCTTTTTTTACAGCGTGCTTAGTAAACGCTGTGCCCAACGCTGTGTTCTCTGCGGGTTGAATTTGGCTCCATAGAATTACTATCAGTACAAGAGTGCGACGCAAGTAAAGCTTTATAGTAATACTGCAGCCTGGCTCAAAAAATTTCAGCATACTTTTCTAAACTTTTTATTTATCAATATTTTATATAAAAAAATATGAAAACATTTTTTTTCAGTGCAATCGTTGCACTAATTTCTCTCGGCGCAAATGCGCAAACAGATAACAATAAAATCGTACTTGGTAAAGTTGATAGTGTTTATTCCAGCATTTTGGGCGAACAAAGAAAGGTTTGGGTGTATGTACCAAATTCGTTTGGCAGCGATACAAGCACACGCTATCCGGTAGTTTACCTGTTAGATGGCGATGGGCATTTTGAATCTGTTGCCGGAATGATACAGCAACTAAGCGAAGTAAATGGAAACACAAATTGCCCGCAAATGATTGTGGTGGCTATTCCAAACACAGACAGGACAAGGGATTTAACGCCAACGCATATAGTTAGCGACTTACCTGCAATGGATAGCAGTTTCTCAAAAACCACAGGCGGCGGAGAAAATTTTGTTGCATTTATGGAAAAAGAATTGATGCCGCATATTGATTCAGTTTATCGCACACAACCTTACAGAATGTTGATTGGCCATTCCTTCGGGGGATTAACCGTAATGAATGTAATCACCAATCATACAAAATTGTTCAATGCTTATATAGCTATTGACCCAAGCATGTGGTACGATAAAGAAAGGTTTTTAAAAGCCACAGAACAAAAGCTTGCGCAAAAAAAGTATGACGGTATAAAACTGTATCTCGGTATTGCCAACACCATGCCCGAGGGAATGACTGTTGAGAAAATGCTGAAAGATACTGCTGCCGAAACAAGGCATATCCGTTCCATTTTTGAAATGGATAAATTTATTAAAGCAAACAGGCAAAATGGTTTGCAGTTTGCAAGTAAATATTATGCAGATGATGATCATGGCTCCGTTCCACTAATTAGTGAATACGATGGTCTGCGTTTTATTTTTAATTATTATAAATTGAAATTGACAGCCAAAGATTTTACAGATTCATCGGTGGCCATTGTACCAAAATTTCAACAACATTACACAAAGGCTTCAAACGAACTGGGCTACAAAATTTTGCCTCCAGAATCTTTAATAAACGCGTTTGGTTACCAGGCGTTGAGCAGTAAGTTCTATACAAAAGCAGCAGCATTATTTAAAATGAATATTGACAATTTTCCCAATAGCGTTAATGCCTGCGATTCTTATGGCGATTTACTTGCAGCAGAAAAAGATACGACTGATGCAATTGCCTATTTTCAAAAAGCCCTTGCAATAAGTAAGAGCGATGCTACGGAACAAAAATTAAATGCCTTGCAGGGAAAGGAAGTTTTTAAAATTACCAATGAGCAGTTGCAAAAATATACCGGCGTATATTTTTTCGAAAGTGTATCAATTACTTCTACTGTTAATGTAAAAGATGCTGCACTTTGGATATCCGCAGATGGGCAAGGTAGTTATGAATTGGTTCCTTTATCACCCGATACATTTGGAATAAAAAATGTAACCGGTTTTAAATTACATTTTGAAATGAGCGGCGATAAACCAACAGGGCTTACATCCACGCAGCCAAACGGAATATTTACGGCAAAATTGAAAGAGTAATTTCCTTTGATTTTTCCGGGTCTTATAGGCTCAACTTCTTCACTGTGGCAGCTTTCCTTCAGCATCATACGGATCAGGATCACGTTCTCATTTTAATCAAATCCACGCACTTGTTGCATCTTTATAATATAATTTCCCATAAAATATTAATTAGGTAGGTTGCATAACGGCAATTTTAACAACGATTATAAACACACAGAAAAAATATGACAGAAAATAATGTTAAGCAGGGGATACTTAAAACAGTTTTTCGCATTCTGCTGGGGGCTAATTTAATTTTAGCTGGCCTTGGCCATCTTACCTGGGCACGTGTTGAGTTTTCGGCACAGGTACCTTCGTGGCTGCCCATGAATGCAGACCTTGTCGTTTTGCTTTCGGGTGTTGTGGAAATAGCACTCGGTCTTTCATTGATTGTACTTACAAAATACCGGGTAAAAGTGGGCTGGATAGTTGCTTTGTTTTTTGTTTTGGTGTTCCCCGGCAATATTTCCCAGTATGTAAATAAAATAGATGCGTTTCAATTGAATACAGATACCGCAAGATTAATAAGATTGTTTTTTCAACCGGTGCTGGTGTTGTGGGCATTATGGTGTACCGGAGCCTGGGCGGCGTATCGCAATGGATCGAAGGCGCACTAATTAAATTGTGCCCTTACCTGGTGCAGAAACCAGGTCAAAAATAAATCTTGGCATCTTTACTGCGCTCCTCATCACTCATAGATATAGTTTAAATTTTTTGAGCCAAACAAAGTATGGCTATTTAGCTTTTGATGCGGCTTGCCCAGCCAAGGCGGTGGTCGCCCACTTGTACGTTTGAATTATATCTTCAGCATTTATCCCAACGAAGATTGAATCGAATTACTGTTGGTCAACGAGCAACAATGGCGAGATTGAAGCCAAGGCCAACACTGTTAACATTACAACTATCTCAAGTGTATCACAGCATCGCCGCTTGCACCACAATCCCTTGCTGTATTCTAATAGGCTATAAGCATAAACTTCCTCATTAAAATTCAAACTAAACTGTACAGCAATTACACCATAAATTGTGTATTTTTATTTCATGGAAGTAAGAGAACCAGCCGTTGCGTACGGCAACCAAAAAGTTTCCATTGAAGAATATCTAAAAATGGAAAATGCTTCACCAGAAAAACATGAGTATTATAAGGGGGAGGTATTTGCCATGACCGGCGCTAAAATGTCGCATAATCGTATCAGCAGTAATTTGATTATTTCACTTGGCCAAAAGTTAAAAGGTAAAAAATGTCAGCCTTATGGAAGTGATGTACGCATACACATAAAATCAAATACTTTATTTACATACCCCGATATTTCTGTTATTTGCGGAGAAACGGTTACGCTTAACAATGATGATTACAATGTTTTAAATCCAACTGTTATTATTGAAATACTTTCCCCCTCAACAAAAAATTACGACCGTGGTGAAAAATTTAAATTGTACCGCGATATACCAACTTTAAAGGAATATATACTCGTAGATTCAGAAAGCATACACATCGAAGTATTCCGATTAAATGAAACCAACCATTGGGAATTGGAAGAATACAACACCATTAACGGTCATCTTCCTATCAAAGCAATAAATGAAACCCTGCCCCTCTCCGAAATTTATGAAGGTGTAAAAATGTAAGCCTGAAACTGAAGTAATATTGCGGCAAAAAATGTTTTTTAAACAGGAAGCATTTTAATGGGTCTTTATTTTGTTAGCCAGGCAAAAGTTTTCATAGCATCGGCTCTTGCGTCGCACTCTTGTACTGTTGGATTATATATTGAGCTTTTAGCGAAGCGAAGACTGAAGCGAACAATAAACCAGTAAGCCGTAATGTCGTCCGCCGCGGCGGATTGTCATCACCCGAATAATTTTTTATACCCGGGTTGCCAAGACTTGGTGCGTTAATAAACCAATATCAAAAAAGTAAACCAACACATTTAAATGCAATGAAGGCAACACCAAAAAAATATATGCTGTTCTTAGGAATTGTACTATTTGTGTGTTTAGCCATTTGGGCGTTTATATATTTTGGTTCACCGGGTTCTGTTGATCCCCCAATAGCCATAGGCAATAAATTTCAGGGAGGTGTTATTTTTTATATAGATGCTTCCGGCCAGCATGGATTGATTGCCGCACCATCCGACCAGGGTACGGCTACCCCCTGGGGTTGTTATGAAACCGAAATACCCGGTGCTGATGGTACAGCAATTGGAGCCGGCTTTCAAAACACCAGCGATATAATAGCAGGTTGTGCCAAGCAGGGCATAGCAGCAAGGTTGTGCGCCAACCTGGTGCTTGATGGTTATTCTGACTGGTTTTTACCCAGTAAAGATGAATTGAATAAGCTATTCCTGAGCAAGTTAAAAGTTGGCGGTTTTTCGAATAATATCTATTGGAGTTCAACAGAGGCCAGCAAATATGTAGCATGGTATCAGAACTTCAATTTTGGCTTCCAGAACGATAATCACAAAGAAGGTACCCATTATGTTCGCGCGGTCCGGGCTTTTTAACCATTTAATTGATGCTTTCACTTTTGTTTTTGTCACTTCAAATGCCGAAAATTTTCAATGTAATTTGAATATATGCCGCAGGCAAAGCAGATTCTGTGAAGAATATTGACAACCTGGGAATAGCAAATAATTTCATGATCATTTTCTACCAACATCTTTTAACTGCGGCACTATTGAACAATGTTTGGAAGCCCATCCAATGCAGGCATTTTTTTGTGCGCGGAAATGGTAATTCTATGTTCAGGTACGTAGAGACACGTACCGGGCATCTTTATTTTACGGGTACCAATCGAGGCGGGAGTTTACTTTAAATGATATACTTCACTTTAAATCCTGGTTCTCCAATTAAACTTTCAAATTCATCATCTCCGGTTATTAAGACAGCCTTTCTGCTAATCGTGAGTACAGCAGCAAATGCATCAGCATACGATAGCAAATGTTTTGCTTTTATAGCTGCAGCATCAAGACACATTTTTAAATCCGGTTCAATAATATGAATGGGCATTTGCTTAATAGCAGCAATTGCGGTTTCTGCATTTTTAGTATTACTCTTCCGGCTAATCATATAAAAAACCTCACCTACATTTATCGCAGTGATATATCCTTCACTTTCATCATTAGCCATTTTAACTAATAGGTCCCTTACCAATTCATAGCCCGGCTCTTGCCTGAACAAAGCAATTAGGGCATAACTGTCAAAAACTACTTTCTTCATTTTTTGGTTATGGTTTTGGTTGTATTTTTATCTTCTTTGGCTTTTTCTTCTTTGTTCCAGGCTTTATATTCTTCCATTGAAGGCGCTTCGTTTTTAAATATCCCTACAAACTGATTGAAGAAATTTTCATCCATTGGTTTCAATACAACGCCTTCTTTAGTTTCGATGAAAGCCACTTTTACACCTGACTTAATACCATATTTGATACGTAAACGCTTTGGTATAAGCAATTGCCCTTTGGAGGTTAATATAGAAGTTTCCATAATTTTCAATTTAGAATGTGAAAGTATAAAAGTAACACTAAATATAAAAGTAATACTAAAATTATTTTTGGAAACTTTATAATTTAGGTCCGAAAATGTTCAATTGTATCCAATTGTACAAGTACGCTGCCGCACAAGGCTGGATTGTTCATTGTTTTAATTTTAAATGTTTATGATTAATTTATTAGTTGTTTTTTTGAGCCGGACTGATATCATTAATTAAGCTTTACTTGCGTCGCACTCTTGTACGGTTGACTTATATATTCAGCTTTTACCGCAGCGAAGATTGAAGCGAAGAATTAATTTTCTCACTCTTTTTTCCTGCTGCTTTTATTTACATCTTTCAGTACTTTCCTGTCTTCACTTTTAATTTTTCTTTTAAGCTTTCCAATGTCTTCAGCTGCGGCCAAAGCTTCGGGTTTTACGCCCCTTTCTTTCAGCATTTTTCTAACTGCAAGGTTATTGTCAATATGGTCTTTTGAAATAGCGCTTTCTCCGTTTAAATCTTTTTCAACCACATTATGGCTGGTAAGTTCCGTTGCAAAATCTTTTGCTTTAATGGTAAGTGTTGGAAGAAAATCAGCAAGAGGC
>JBBRDW010000143.1:0-10327 GCA_038203525.1 Chitinophagales bacterium
TAATTGAATACCTTTTGCATTTGACCAGCCTGCATTTATAATTGCCCTTATTTTTAATTCCTGGCAAATTTCCAATACCATATCCCACATCGCTTTTGGGTCGAGTACCGGCATGCTTCCAAAGCCAAAATAAACAGGTGCTGTACCTTTTTTAATCCATGCCTTAAATTCGGCAGAAGGTTCGTTTATTAATTTATTACTGCCATCGGCTTTCCAAACACCTGTGGTAATAACATGATCTGGCCAATCTGCCGGATTAGGAAGGATGGAAGGACTGTATCCATTAAGTACGGGCACATTCTGCTCAATTACTTTTTTTAGAATTGATTTTACAGATGTTTTTAAACCCAGCGACATACACCATTCGTTTACCTCTTTAGTTAAACTGGCGGCATACGCGCCAAAGAAAATTGTATAGGACAAACTATTTAAAAAACCCAAATAAAGGTTTTTATGGGCAACCATAAAATGAGGAAATTCTTTTGTTGAATAAAATGCCGGGTTTACATAAGCATCAATTAGTGGGATCTTGAGTTTGGCAGAAATTATGGCAGCATTAAAACCCATTAATGTACCGCCAATAATTAAATCTGCACCTTCGCAGGCAGATAAAGTATCCCGTTGCATTGCATACCGGTTCTCATAAGTTATTTTGCCCATCTCTTTTACAAAAGACTGTGCACTGCCTCCTGCCAATAATTTTTTTCCTTGCTCAGAGTCTAAAATCTCCTGCGTGTTTCCATAAATAGGATGATAGGTAAGCCCGGCATTTTTAATATAATCTTCAAAATTTGATGGCGCTGCTAATACAACATTAAATCCTCTTTTCTCTAATCCCAATGCCAGGGCTACATAGGGTATAACATCGCCTGCACTACCAAAAGTTAGAATTGTAATTTTCATGAGCGGTTTAAATCTAAAATTATAAGGTAACGAAAATTCCTGTTGGGCATTAATATGAAACTAAATAATTTTTATTAGCCAACCTGCATTGCTATCATAAAACGGGTGTTGCGTCGCATGCTTGTTCTGAGGTTCAGCTATGAGCCATGTGCTTTACGCCAATGTATATTGCTAAAAGTTCATAGCTCGTGACTTGTTCAATATTGTGCTTAATGTACAAGAGTGCGACGCAACAGAAGCTTCATTCCTGTTCTATTGCTGGGTTCAAAAAAAATGCCTTTATAAAAATACCCCAAAAGCCTGAACAACCTTTGGGGTATTTATCTCCTTTTATTCTTTTACTAATTTCAACACCTTCATTTCTTTTCCATTGTTTATTGTTATTAGGTAAATACCGTTTGCGAATTTTTCTATTGGCAAATTCAACTGCTTATTTTTTTCCTTTAATGATTTCCATAAAACTTTGCCAGATATATCGGTAATAATAACTGCTACTTCGTTTACATTTCCGCTAATGCGCAACACTGCATTGGTTTTTGCAGGGTTGGGAAATACCACTGCGCCAAAACTATCTTGCATTTTTAGTTCTTCAAATACGGCTACAGTGTTTACCGCCGTCGATAACGAAGCGGTGGTAAAGTTGGTACCTGCTGCATAATCGCTTAGTATAAGTGGTACGCTTTGGCAAACCGTTGCCACCTGCCATTGATAAGTAGTGGCGGATAATAGGGCTGTAGCTGCATAAGTTGTATCGGTAAGTGTTACTGTTGTCCATGAAATTGCACCTACTTTTTTATATTGCAATTGGTAACTTACGCCACAGTTGGCTTTCTTCCATTTAAGTGTTGCAGCAGTGGCAGACGTTACGGTTGCCTTCAAACCGTTTGGTGCCGGGCATGTGGAATAAGTAACCTTTGTTACAGCCGATGTTGCACTGCACCCGCTTGCATTGGTAACGGTTACTGTATATGAGCCTGCTGTAGTAATAACTGTGCTTTGCGTTTTAGCACCGTTGCTCCATAGATAGGAACTAAAGCCGCTTCCTGCATTTAATGTAACGGTTGTGCCCGGGCAAAGATTGGTGGTTGGCCCAGAAGCAGTAACCGTAACTGAGGGTACCGGGTTTACAACAATTTTTGTATTTGGCGATGTGCCAGAACATCCATTGGAAGTTACCGTAACATTAAAATTACCCGCAGTAGTTACGGTAATGGATTTTGTAACCGCACCATTGCTCCATAAGTAAGTGCCGTTTATTGATGAGGTAAGTTTTGCGTTGCCTCCAATGCAAAAAGTAGTAGGGTCTGAAGTGGTAACTATTGGCTGTGGTATTGCGTTTACGGTAACTTTTGTTACTGCGGAACTTCCAGTGCATCCGTTTGTATTGGTAACGGAAACACTGTAATTGCCTGCACTGTTTACCGTTATGCTTTGTGTTTTTGCACCGTTACTCCACAGGTAACTGCTGCCTGACGATGAAGTAAGTACTACGGTACCACCCTGGCAAAAAGTTATTGGCCCATTTGCTGAAATAGTGGGTTCAGGCAAGGGGTTTACAGTTACGATTTTTAAAGCAGAAGTACCGGTACAGCCCGTTGCGCCGTCAGTTGCAGTAACTGTGTAATTGCCAGCTGTAGTTACGGTAATTGATTTAGTATTAGCACCGTTACTCCATAAATAACTGCTGTAACCATTATTGGCTGTGAGTTTTACTTTGCCACCCTGACAAAAACTAAGCGGCCCGTTTGCTGTAACATTTGGCACAGGCAAGGCATTTACATAAACAGATATGCTATTTGAATTTCCAGAACAGCCATTTGCATTAGTGACCGTAACAGCGTAAAAGCCTGCACTGCTTACGGTAATATTTTTTGTAGTAGCTCCATTGCTCCAAACATAGCTATTATATCCATTTGGTGCAGTAAGCATAACACTGCCGCCCTGGCAAAATGTAGTTGGACCCGATGCAGTAATTACAGGCTCCGGTAAAGGGTTTGTGGTAACAGTTGTTGCTGTTGACGTTCCTTCGCAACCATTGGCATCGCCAACAGTTACATGATAGCTGCCAGTATTGGTTGCTGAATAAACTTGCTGATACCAAACGGGCTGGTTTAATGCATCATACCAGGTATAATAGCTTGCTACGGAAGATGAAAGTGAAACACTTCCGCCTGCACAGAATGTAGTTGACCCATTTGCTGTAACGGTTGGTGTTGGTAATGGGTTTACCGTAACAGTTGTTGCGGCAGATGTAGCGGTACAGCCACTTGCATTGGTAACGGTAACAGCATAATTACCACTGCTGCTAACGGTAATATCTTTCGTAGTTGCGCCGTTGCTCCATAAATAACTACTGGCTGCAGATGAGGTCAATATCACATTTCCACCCTGACAAAATGTAGTTAACCCTGAATTAGAAATAGTTGCTAGCGGCAGTGGATTTACAGTAACAGTGCTTACTGCCGAAGTTCCTTTACAACCGTTGCTGTTGGTAATTGTAACCGAATAGCTGCCTGCGGCATTCACTGTAATGCTTTTTGTGGTCGCGCCATTGCTCCACAAAAAACTGCTGCCGCCAGATGAAGTAAGTGTAACGCTGCCGCCCTGGCAAAAACTAAGTGGGCCGCTGGCTGAAACAGTTGGTGTAGGCGTTGCATAAAGAGAAGCTATAATCTTATTACTGGTGGCGGTAGTACCCGTTACACAATCTGCATTACTGGTTAGCACACAACTAATGGTATCGTTGTTATTTAAAGAATTCAGCGAACAGGTAGAACCTGTTGCCCAACTGATATTTACGCTGTTTTTCTTCCATTGGTATAAAGCTGTTGGGCCGCCATTGGTAATAGTAGCATTAAAGACTATTGGAGTTCCTGGGCAAACGCTGCCTGCTGTATTTGAAGTAATGCTGATGGTTGGTGTTTGAAATACGGTGCAGTTTGCCTTTGCAGGCAAATTAGTTACAAAAGGTTCTTCGCCATAAAAGTTACCGGTAAAAAATTCAAGTGCCTTTGCAATCATTACTGTTTTATCAGGAAATACTAGTAAGGCAGAAGGCCTGTCCTGACAGCCGCCACCGGTTTCAGTAATTTTTTTAGTTCCCGCATCAGTACCATCGGTTTGCCATATACCGTAATTGGTACTACCGTTTGCACCCCAGGTAACATAATACATTAAACCATTCGCAAGGGTAATAGAAGTAGGGTAACTTCCATCATATATGCTGTTACCTCTTACTGTTGCAGTGCCTGCGGGTGTTGCATCTGTTTTCCAGAGTTCGTATAAACCGCTTGCATTTTTGTAAGCCATAAAATAATACTGCCCATTGTATTTTGTAAAACTGTTGGGATAAACACCCAAGCCGTATAACTCTGTAAAAGATCTTACCAAGGTAGTGCCTGAGCCTGTGCCATCGCTTTTCCAAAGCTCGCAGCCATTGGGATTGTTCAGTGGCGAAAAAGTATAATTGCAGGTAAATAAAAGTGTATTATTATCATACGCCAGCATATAAATCGGGCTAAAAATGCCATCCGGTGCTACGGCAGACATATCTTTTATCATTACCGTTCCCGCAGTTGTACCATCAGTTTTCCATAATTCTTTATTACCCACCCTAAAGAAAATCGTATTACCCACTGCTGTAAAATATGTTAAGCCATTGCCCGATGTTGCAGTATTAATATTTGCAACCAATGCAGTACCGGCTTGTGTACCATCGCTCTTCCATAATTGTGTTCCAGCTGAATTTCCATAATATATGCTGTTGTTCATAATGCCGGATGAAGCGCCGCTTATGCCATAGATATAATTAGTTGCGTCCAGGATTTTTGTACCCGTTGCAGTACCATCAGAAACCCACAATCTTGATCCATTTGTTCCATCATTTGCAGTAAATACCAATTTGTCATTTACAATTAAAAGGCTTGTAATTGAAATGTCTGAAGTATGTGGCCCCGGGTAAATATCTTTTACTATTTGTGTACCTGTAGTAGTTCCGTCGCTAACCCAGAGTTCTGATCCCGTAGCAGGAGTTGAAGCAACAAAAAAAAGTTTATTGTTATAAACTTTGAAACTGAAAATGAAACTACCCCCTGAGCCGGGATTTATATCAGCCACCATCTGGGTTCCTGCCGCAGTACCATCGCTACACCATAATTCGTCAGCATATTCGGGAGTTGTGGCGGCAAAATAAATTTTGTTATTATACTTTACGGGGAAAAGAAAAGCATAGCCGTCAGTGGGGCCTGGGTTAATATCTTTTACCATATAGGTACCAGCGGTAGTGCCATCTGTGCGCCATAATTCGCGGCCTTCATTTGCTGTATACGCGCTGAAGTAACGTATGCCGTTCATTTCTATAAAACTCATTGGGCTTGAGGAATTGCTACCAGGGTTTATATCTTTTAAAAGGCTTAACTGGTAGGGTTGTGCCATTGCTTTTGTTAGCAGTAAACAGGTGGCAATAATTGTAAAAAAAGTTTTCATAAAGTTTTGATTTTATTGATTAATTAATGGGTACAAACCTACTCGTAATTGTATTGCCATACAATCGCTATAAGTTGGTATTTTTCTATTCCCTATAAATGGGTATTTATTAAGTAACTGTGCTTAAATGCCTGCTATCACTAGCTTTTATTAGTATGCTTTAATATTTTTTTTGAGCCCGGCATTTGTATTTTATAGCATCGCCTGTTGCGTCGCACGCTTGCACTGATGAACAGCTATGAGCTTTTAGCTGCGAGCCATGAGCTCCTGTATTTTTGCTGGTAGCTCATAGCTCGTTCCTCGGGGCTCGGAGCTTGTTCAATATTATTCCGAACGTACAAGAGTGCGACGCAACAAAAGCTAAATGCTTATTGTAAAGCCGGGCTAATAAAATGTATTATTTATTTTGCCAATACCATTTGTTTGCTTTCTATCATTTTGCCATCTACATAAAGGCTGTAGTGGTAAGTGCCGCTAACCATTGTTGATGCATCGGCCATTACGCTGCCTTTGCCTGAGCCGCTTAGTTTGATTTCTTTTAATGAGCGGCCCGCATTATCGGTAATAATTATTTTGGCGCTGCTGTATTGCTGCGGCAATGTATAATTGATGCTTGTTGAATGGGTAAACGGATTGGGAATGTTTTGTTGCAAAGAAGCCGGGCTAATCTTTACTGCAACAGCGTTTGAGCTTGGGCTTGATGAAGCTGCTGCTTGTGCGTTCGTCATGGCTTCTATCTGCTTTACTCTTTTTTCCAGATCGGTATTTTGCTTTTGAAGTTCATCGTTTATTTTGCTTAGTTCCTGCACTGCTTTTACAAGCGGCACTACAAACTCTGCATAGCTTAGACCATAAGGATCTTTATCGTTTTGTGGTTTATAAACACCACTGAAATCGTATCCTAATTTTTCCGCAACTTTCTCTACATCCTGTGCCACAAAACCGGAGTAAATAACTTTTTCCTTTTTACTTACTGCATCTTTATATTGCCTGGAAACTTCATCTGAAACTGTTTTGCTATCAGCATTTTCAATTTGCACAGTAGCACCTTTAAATTTATCAAGCCCCTGAATATCGTAGTTGTAAGTAACAGGGCTAAGTGCATTTATAAATGTAAGGCCGGGCACATTTTGTTTGATGTTCTTTTTAAAACGGCCGTCGGAGACTATGACTATATTATTACCTGCCTTTACGCTGGTAACAGAACTATTGCCAATCTGTACACTGTTGCTGGAAGTACCGGTTGCAAGAAAACCTAATAGTGTAACATTTGATAATGTACTGTCGTTTAAATTAGCACCAGAACCAATTGCAGTATTACCGCTACCTGTGGCTAAAGATATTAATGCATACCTGCCCACGGCGGTATTGTCATTTCCTTTTGATCCAGCCAAACTAGCCTGCCCAACTGAAGTATTAAAAAAACCGGAAACATTTTGCCGAAGTGCTTCGCTGCCTAATGCAGTATTGGAATTACCATCTACGTTTAGATTTAAACTATACTGCCCCATTGCAGTATTTGCAAAGCCGGAAGTGTTTGCAGGCATGGACTGGTAACCAAATGCAGAGTTACCCGCAGCAGTATTTGACTTCATTGCCAGGTAGCCGAAAGAAGTGTTGGCCTTGGAAGAGACGTAATCAATTTTACCTGCTGCTTTGTTGTTAACTTTAAAGCTAAGTGGAACGCCATCGGTAGTACCTAAAAAACTGGAAGATGGTAAGCCGGCATTACCTGTTGTAAGCCAGTTTTGAGCATTTACATTCATGCTTAAACCCGTAAGCATAATTGCTGAATAGAAAATCTTTTTCATTTTGTTTTGTTTTTTGCTGTTTACGAAATTTTTAATTTTTTTAAGAACTGAAACACGGTAGCAGCCTTTACCATATACCCTGCAGTAGCATAAGGCCAAGGACTGAAAACCGTTTCACTTTTACTATGCAAACCTATTTACAAGCGCAACACCAGACAATCGGGATAAATTGGTATTTTATAAACTACCGATAAATTGGTATATGCTCAAATGCAGGCTGGCACAATATTTTAGCGATAGCGGTATTTAATTGGTAATACCGCTACAATGTATTATTCGTGATTTTTTGTCCCAACTGAAGATCTATGTTGGGCTTTTCTTGCGTCGCACTCTTGTACGCTTAGATCAATATTGAACATAGAGTAAAGCCTTGTAATCCGCAGTTTAATTGTGGAGGATGCCTAGCTGAGCAATGCCTCAAAAAGTACAAGAGTGCGACGCAACAAAAGCTTCATGCTTATTCAATGCCCGGCTCATAAAATTGAATTGGTTATTTCGTGAATATCATTTTTCTGCTGCCCATCAATTTACCATCAACATACAAGCTATAATGATAAGTGCCGTTTGAAAATAGTGAAGCATCAACACTTACACTTCCTTTGCCATTGCCGCTGATATTTATTTCTTTTAAAGACCTGGCTGTATTATCAGTAATAATAATTTTTGCACTGCTGTATTGCTGCGGTAAAGTGTAATTGATAATGGTTGAACCGTTAAAAGGATTGGGAATATTCTGCTCTAAAGAAGCGGCACCAATTTTTATAGATTGCGCATTGGCACCTGTTGCAGTTGACTGAACATTCATTACGGCTTCCAGTACCTGCATCCTTTTTTCAAGGTCTGTATTTTGTTTTTCAAGCTCAGTTATTTTGCTGTCTTTATCGCTGTTCAGCTTACTTAGCTCCTGTACTGCTTTTACCAACGGCACCACAAAACTTGCATAACGCAAACCGTATAAATCTTTATCATTTTTTGCGGCATCAACACCACTAAAATCGTAGCTTAATTCTTTGGCTGCCTTCTCTACATCCTGTGCAACAAAACCGGTATAAAGTATTTGCTCTTTGGCTTTGCGGGATGCCAATTGATCTGCTGAAGCCTTTTCCTGCATTGGTTTGCCATCCTTATCTTTTATCTCCGGTCTTTGTACAATTTTATCAGCAGCATCTAAATTAAGGTTGTAGGTAACCGGTTTTAATTTGTTAATAAAGGCAAGCCCCGGCACATTTTCTTTAATATTCTTTTTTACCCTGCCATCTGAAATATTGGTCCAGTCTGCATAGCCGCCAATAGAAGTAACGTTGTTATCTCCAATGCGAACCTGATTACTAGCGGTACCAGTAGCTAAATTTCCAATTAAAGTAACGTTATTATAGTTAACGGAATTTACATCCGCATAATCACCAAGCGCAGTATTATCACTTCCTATTGTATTGCGGTAAAGTGCCAGAATCCCAGTTGCGGTATTGTAATTCCCTGTATTATTGGAGTAAAGAGCCCAAGAACCATTTGCAGTATTAGAAATTCCTGTTGTATTGTAGACAAGTGCGTTTACCCCATTTGCGGTGTTATTAGTTCCTGCCGTATTGCTGTAAAGAGCGTAAGACCCATTTGCGGTGTTAGAAGATCCTGTTGTATTGCTGTACAGTGCTTTACTTCCTACGGCTGTGTTTGTATATTCATTATAAGGATCAATTGTCTGATTAAATAAAGCAGAATCGCCAATAGCTACTAAGTTATGTCCTATTGTATTTTTTTGCAGTGCCCCAATGCCAACCGCAACATTTGAATAACCGGTTGTATTATTTCTCAGTGCTTCAAAACCGTTTGCGGTATTACCTGATCCTGTGGTGTTTGCATTTAATGCATCTACACCAACTGCAACATTCAATCTTCCGGTTGTGTTGTTGTAAATGGAATAACTTCCGTTAGCAGTATTCCTATCGCCGGTAGTATTTTTATTCAATGCATAAAAACCATTGGCTGTATTAAAATCACCTATTGTATTTGCATATAGTGCTTCAGAACCAAGGGCTGCATTGTAGTTGCCGGTTGTGTTTGAATATAATGCCAGGTGACCGTTAGCGGTATTACGGTTGCCATTGGTATTAGCGTATAATGCACTATTACCTGTTGCAGTATTTCCATATCCTACACTTAGATTATATAGTGTGCCGAACCCAAGTGCACTGTTATTGCCGTTTAAATTTATTATCCTGCTGCTACCCTGGTAAATGCTGCCTAACAAATAAATATTTCGCAGGTTTAGTGTTGGTGAACCAGCATCAATTGTATTATCTGCGTTTGGTAGCAGCGACTGGTTTATTGCAAGAGGCGCTTTAAGATTACTAAGTGATGTGTTGGCGCCTTTTGAACTTACTGCCGTCCATGCAGTACCGCTATAATAATAAAAGCCGGGTGTGCTGTTTGTTTGGTAGATCATCAACCCGGTTGCCGGTGATGAAATGGCATCACGCTGCGTTTTAGTCATACGTGGTATCAATAACCCTTTTGCAGTACTTACCATTTCAAGTATGGAAGACGTATTTGGCGCGGCAGTACCTATGCCTGCACTGCCTGTAGATGGAAAAATGTTTTGTGCGTTGGTGCTTAATGCAGCAAATATTGTTACTGCAAAAAGGGTAAAAATCTTTTTCATGATATTTATTTTTTATAAGTAGTATTTTATTGTTTTGTTTATTTTTTTTGGCCCAACTGTATTGCTACTATTAAGCTTCGTTGCGTCGCACTATTGTGCTGTTGATTCTTCGGTTGACCGCTGATCGTCGACTGTCGATAGATGTTCCGAACGTACAAGAGTGCGACGCAACAAAAGCTTCATTTTTATTCTAATGCCCGGTACATAAAACAAAGAGGCTGTATACTACAGCCTCTTTGTTTTATATTTTTACTCCTTCACTACTTTTTGCTGCTGTATTTTGTTTCCATCAAAATAGCGCAGTATGTAAATACCGGATGAATAAGCAGAAATATTAATTGTTTCATTACTGCCGGTTACTTTCTTTTTTAATATGCTGCGTCCGCTTAATTCTGTAAGCTCTATATAATTTGCAGCACCTGCTGATAAACCTGAAACAGAAACCTGGTTTTTAGCAGGGTTTGGTGAA
>JBBRDW010000144.1:0-10279 GCA_038203525.1 Chitinophagales bacterium
TCAGTACCGTTAAACGCATGCACATGCATATCAATAATACCGGGCGTTACGTAAAGGCCGCTGACGTCAATCACCTGCTTCGCATTTTTCGCATCAATGTTTGCGGCCACCTGCGCTATTTTTCCATTGGCAATAGCCACATCCATTATTGCATCAATCTTATTTTTTGAATCAATTACATGACCTCCTTTTAATAAAATATCTATCTGTTGTGCATGCAATGATTGAAATAAAAAAACAACGCAGGAAATCAGGCAGAATATTTTTTTTGAATACATCATTATTAAAATATTTTTATGAACCCAGCTTTATTACTACTATGATAATCCGTTGCGTCGCACTCTTGTACGTTTATAACTTTATTGAGCAAACTAAACAGCACCACTACAAATAATAAAACAAAAGGCTCCAGGCAGCGAGGGGTTTAAAGTCCCCTTTAAGGGCGGGTGCTAAGTTGCCAACGGCGGACCGCCCGGCACTACAATTTCTGAAGGCTTTATTTTATAGCTTGTTCTTTTGGCTGTGAAAGTTGCCGTGCGGTATTCACCCATGTAGATCGATCCGGAAATATTATCGTCATTTATATTTCCTGTAAAAGTAAAAGTCACATTATCGCCGGAACGATGTTCTGAGCTTTGCATTTTTACCATTATATTACTTTCCAGTTCTCCGGTTAATTCTCTAACAGTAAAATCACCTTTATGTGCACCCTTTATCCATTTACCATCCTGTTCAATAAACAACATATGCTTACTGGTACTGCTGAAGAATTGTATCGTTGCTTCCCAACTGCCACTAAGGTTCACTGTTGGCATCACCATTGTTGTTGTCTTAGGGCTCCGTTTTGTTGTAAGCACTTCAAACAAGCGGTTAGCAACAATCAAATCATTGCCCGGTTGCATTTGCCCTGTCGTAATATCAATAGATGATTGCCCTTCTTTATCGTTGCTGCCGATTGCAATTCTTGGCTTGCTTCTGCCAACTACTTCAGCCAATTCAGCACCGGTGATATTAAACTTTGCAGGATCCCAGAAAACATTCAATACCGGCGACCTGTTAGATAATTCTGTTGGTTGAAATACTGATGCAGTAACTCCTTGAATAGCTGTAAGTTTTTTTGAGATAGTATCCAGATAACCAAGCCATGTTTTCCATTCGCCGGGATGATCGCGTTTTGTCCAGGCTTCTACTGCAGCAAGCATGCCCATCATTTCTTCGCGCCCCACTTTATTATCGCGGCCCGGGCCATGATGTGGCGAACTCGCTTGCCATGCAGACATCAGTATATCTTTTTTGCCCAACATGAGTCCGGCACACTGTGGCCCGCAAATAGCTTTTCCGCCGCTGTATGCAACAATATCAGCGCCCTTTTGTAAATGCACATTTGGTATGGTAAGTACTTCGGCAGCAGCATCAATTAGTATGGGAATATTTTTTGGCTTCGCAATTTTTGAAACATTGGCTAATGTAAATTCATTGTCAGGTTGTGCTTCATCAAATGCCATTAAATAGATCATGGCTGTCCGTTTATTTAATGCAGCTTCCATTTCTGCCAAAGTATCTACCTGAATGATTTTTACCCCAATATTTCTTATCGCATGGTCATATACATTGCGTGAAGAAGATGGTATCACTACTTCAGTTTTTTCAAAACCTTCGAGTTTTGGAATGCGTATCAATTTCTCAGGATTACCTCCTGTAACACAAGCCGCTGTTACATGTTTTAAGCCTGCTGCACAACCCGCGGAAACCAATGCCCATTCAGCACCAGTTATTTCTGCAAGGCGTTTATGAATTCCATCCGCCAGTTCATCGTACTGAATAAAATTCTTTGATGCAGCTTCCATTGCTGCACGCACTTCGGGACGTTCAATAGAACCACCAATGATTGTAAATGTGCCGCGGCAATTGATGATTGGTTCAACACCAATGGAACGAAAGATATTTTGTTCATCAAAAAAATCGCCTGCCGCTTCGGTGATATTATTATTTGTTGGCTCACCAAACGCAGATCTTATGGAGGCAGCACCTGCAAACGGTAATAAGGATAGTCCTTTTAAAATGTTTCTACGCTTCATGCTTAGGTTTATTAAATTAAGTTGTTAAACGAATATTTTAATGGTGCCGTTAGTTGCTCAATAGATATTCTGTCGATGAACGGATTGCTCATTAAATTTTTTATTTCTGTTTTTGCATTCGCGAATCTCCTACGTCGATTTGCGACGCAACGATGATCAATCTATGCGTTGCTGCTGGTATCAAAAGAATTAGAATTTTATTTTTTCAGTTCAACGATCATGTCAATTTCTACGGCAATGTTATTGGGTAGCGAACTCATGCCTACTGCGCAGCGGGCATGCTTGCCGTTTTCGCCAAACACCTGTACCATAAGATCGGAGCAGCCATTGATCACTTTTGGATGCTGTGCAAATGTGTCTACCGCATTCACCATTCCGAAAACTTTTACAATTCGTTTTACTTTGTTCAAATTACCCACCTCAGCCTTGAGTGTGGAGAGCAAGGATATACCCACCAACCTTGCTGCATCTCTGCCCTGTTCCACGGTTAGATCGCTGCCTAATTTGCCGGTAACCTGGCCACCTCCAGGTTTATCGGGACCATGGCCGGATAGGTACACCAGATTGCCCACACGTACTGCTTTTAAATAATTGGCAATTGGCGGCGTTGGCATAATAAGCTGTATGCCCAACTCTTTTATGCGTGCTTCCGGATCTATCTTATTTTGTTGTGCCTGGTTGATGCCTGTAAAAAGCAGCAAAGCACTTATACAACTGATGATTGGTTTCATATACCCGTAGTTTTTTTACTATTTGTATTCATTTTATAGGACAATAAAGGTAGACTGCAAATGCGGTGGACAAAGTCAATCCTATTATTTACTTTTTGGTCTTGACACAAAAAAGTAACAAAAAAAGTCAATAAAGAAAAGATATACAACACTTTCCTTTCTTATGCCCTGATTTAGCTTTTGTACTGCTGTGAATTGATCAATTGTACTTTAATAAGCATATTAACTTTGAGCCAAATACTTTTTATTTATTTCATTTTACTTCTTTCTGCTGCAACATCTTTTACTGAAATACTATCGGCTTTATTACTGAAATTTTGACGTACGTAAGTCAGTACTTTGGCAATATCACCATCGGCTAAAAAACTATGCTTCGGCATGGCACCTGTGTACGACTGGCCCTTTACTTTAATCGTTTTTTCGAGGCCGTTCAGCAAAATATTAATGAGTATTTTTTTATCGCCAATAACCCATTCAGAACTATCGAGCGGCGGAAATCTACTTCCGTCACCTTTGCCATTCAACTGGTGGCAGGCTACACAATAAGTGGCGTATATTTTTGCTCCACCAACAGCAATGCCTTTCTCAAGATTATCGGCAACTTCATCTGGAGTTTTAATGTGGGCGCTGGTTGCTTTACGCATCTCCATAGCAGCAAGATCGGCGGCACCAAAAGTTGCTTTATCGCCCTTGAACATAATGCGCCATATTTTTCCTTTATGCGAATCGCTGATGTACAAAGATCCATCTGGCCCCTGTGCAAGACCCATTGGGCGGCATTCTGCATCGCTGGTATTTACAATGGTATCTTTGCCTGCGAAACCGTCTGCAAAAACTTCCCACGGGCCTGAAGGCTTACCATCTTTAAATGGAACAAAACCTACAAAATAACCTGATTGTGAATATGGCGCACGGATGGTAGAACCATGAAACGCAATAAAGGCGCCATTCTTATAACGGTCAGGAAACTGATTGCCCGTGTAGAACAATAAATCATTGGGTGCCCAGTGCGCAGGGAAGCCAATTAAAGGCTGTTCGTATTTTGCGCCGTTAGCTTCTTTTTTTCCATCGCCGCCGTACTCTGGATTTAATAATTTTTTACCCTGCATCCAGTCGTAATAATAATAAGGCCAGCCACAATCGGCGCCTTCTTTTATTTTAAAAAATTCTTCTGCCGGCAGCAAAGCGCTTTGCCATCTTGTGTAAAGTTCGGGCCAAGTTCTGTGCAAATCGTCTCTGCCGTGCTGAACAATGTATAGACTGTTTTCGGCGGCGTTCCAGTTGATGGCTACAGCGCTTCGTATGCCTGTTGCATAGCGCTTTCCGTCTTTAGGAATTTGATTGGTTTTGTTGGCATCAAATATCCAGATACCACCATGTTCTTCTAGCTCCGGACAAGGATCCTGCCCTGGTGCGCCGGGTATTCTGTTGAATTCCTGGCACACATCTGAGGGTGCACCAAAGGGAACAAACATGTGTCCTTTATCGTCAAAAGTTATGGGTTTGGCAACGTGTTCAAAACCATGAGGGTCGTGCATGTAATCATCGTGCAAAATGAGTTCTGTTGCAGTGTCTGGAAGTAATTGGCCGGGCTTTAATTTGCAGCGGTAAACATCTCCTGTTGAGCTGTAATAGAGATACCCATTATAGATGCGCATAGCTGTGCCATAGTTCTGCGGGTCACTATAAACACTGAATTTTTTTATAATATCTGCTTTGCCGTCGCCATCTTCATCACGAAGGGCAACGTTACTTCCGTTGGGATAAGAAGCACGCAGTTTTACATAAATATCACCGTTATCATTCACTGCAAGATGCCTTGCTCCGCCAACACTGTCGGCAACAACAACGGCTTCAAATTTATCAGGAAGAAAAAGGCCGCCATTGTCTTTATCACCCGAAGGCAATCCTTGCTTACATTGCGTGAAAGTGATAAGAATAAAGAATAAAATAGCGGCGCTGAATTTATTTCTCATGTGGATATAAAATATTTTTTTTATGAACCCAACTATAGTTCTACGATGAAACTTTGTTGCGTCGCACACTTGTACTTAAACAAAGAAGGCAACGAGGCAAAAGGCAAAGAGCTTGAATCACTGATTTTATTGTTCGTTATTATTTGCTAATTGCTCAAAAATATTCGGAACGTACAAGTGAGTGACACAACCGGCGATGACAAGAATTACAAAAGCCCGTCTACAAAAAATATCAACCAACGTTCAGGAACGCTTCCTTTAATTTAGTGGCAACAATTTTTTCTTCTCCGGGTTTCATTACCCAGGAAGTAATGCTGATATGATTGTCTCCGTTTCCAACGATTTCTATGGAAGGATTTCCGTTGCGTAATTTTTCCTGCAGGTCTTTGGTAGTGATCTTAACTTTGGTATTGTCCCAGGTAACATGCAGTGTTGGCGTAACATTACCCAGCGGTGGCACTTTTACTTCTGTTGTTATGCCTTTGATTGGTTTAACCGCATTCTGAATTTTAGCAATACGAGCCTCCCATTCTTTCCATTCCTTATCAT
Organism: Chitinophagales bacterium; assembly: GCA_038203525.1. GTDB lineage: Bacteria > Bacteroidota > Bacteroidia > Chitinophagales > Chitinophagaceae > Limnovirga. Next base: position 5,335 of record JBBRDW010000144.1, read on the forward strand.
GATCGTAATTGATGAAATGTTCGAGTGCCACATACATGCCGAGTATTTCTTCTTTGTTCACTTTCATGCCGCGGCCAATGGTTGAGCCACGTGGCGGCATACTTAAACGGGCTGCAGCAATAATATCTTTTTTTCCCATGAGCAAACCCGTGCTTTGTGGGCCACGCATGGCTTTGCCGCCGGAAACACAAACAAGATCGAAACCCATATCGTGAAATTTCCAGAGATTTTCTACTGGCGGCACATCTGCCGCAATATCAATCATCGTTGGGATGTTGTACTTTTTTCCAAGTGCCACCCATTGTTTGTGAGTGATGACACCCTTATCTGATTCAATATTTAAAAACCAAAGCATGGCTGTTTTATCAGTAATCGCTATTTCCACATCGGCTATTGTTTCCACGTCAATTATCTTAACGCCTGTATTGGTGAGCGCATGTGAATAACCAATGCTGTGCCCCTTTTGTATAATAACTTCCGATTTCATGCCGCTGCCTTCCAAGTTTGGCAACATCTCTACTTTCTTTTGATCCATGCCGGTAAGTACACCTGCCAAACCAAGCGTCATTGCAGAAAAACAACCTGCGGTAACCACTGCAGATTCAGCATGAACCATGGTTGCAATTTTTTCGCCTACTTTATCCTGTAACTCATCCAGCAAACAAAAGTCTTTCGATGTTCCCTGAATAGTATCAACCACATAATCGTGCATGAGAGAGCCCGTCATAAAAGTATAGGTCCCTGCTGCGTTGATGAATGTGCGAACGCCCAGTTCTTTGAACAAGTCACGGCCTGATTCTGCCGGCGCTGCTTCGGCTGACTGGGTTGGTGTAATACTGGCTGCAATTCCACCTGCGAAGGGCAGAAATGATAAGCTTTTGAGAATATCCCTGCGTTTCATTTTTTGGTATTGAGATGATGAGTGATGCTGATGAATAAAAATCTATATGTAGGCAATGCAATCCATTTCAACCAATGAATCGCCGGGCACGCCGCCTTTAGCAACAGCAATGGTGGAACGTACCGGAGGCTTACTTCCAAAACGGCCTTTGTACGTATCGTTCATCAATTTGTAATCAGCAATATCGTTGAGGTAAACCGTTACTTTCAACACCTTTTCCATAGAGGAACCGGCAAGTACCAATTCTTTCTCCAGCTCTTTTAAAACATGATCGGTGTGTGCGGCAATATCACCTTCGAAATGTGCACCTTTGCCCGCTATAAATACCATGTTGCCCAAAATAGTATGACCTGAAAATAAGGGCACATCCTGATCGTACTCGATATTACGGGCTTCCTTTTCCTCAGATGAAATTGATTTGGCATTTGCCATCATTCCAAAACCGGTAACAGCTACCAGCGAGCCAAATAATTTTTTGATTAATGATCTGCGTTGTTCCTGCATGGCATTAAATTTTTAATGATTATTAGATTAAAAGTTACAGATAATTTTTCGATGATGGAATCATCTCCCAAATAAAAAGCTTAACGTTAAACAAATTGCCGAGCCCGTAAAAAATGAATAATTGTGCAGCCATCTAACGAATGAACAATTGGTTTTTACTTTTGCCTGAAGCTGACGCTTGTGTTCTAAAAATGACTTAAGCAAAAATACAGGACTGTTAAGTTAGATCGCTTTTCTACGCAATCGTTTGCATCTGAACTTTGTGCATAACAGCAAATTAGAAAACTATATTATTTTGTAGGGGGTACCGGAATATGTAGCACCCGGTTACCTGATGCTTTTCCCTGCATTAATGCAAGAGTCCGCATAAGGCGGAAGAAAAGGTTATTGGAAATAGTCTTGGCGGGTTCAAAAAAAATCAGCACTTAACACCACCAGCCATGAATAATTTGAGCTGCTGCGTTATGGCATTTTCAAAACCATTTAATAGAGAGAGATCGCTGCCCCAGAGAGATTGATTTTTTAAAACAGCAATTACGATCTCGTCCACATTACTGTTCTGCCATATAGTTTGAAATAAAGCCGCATTTTCGTCATTAATTACGTAAGGTTTGCCATTGACAATGCCATAATATTTATAATTTTCAAAAACATTTGCCTTCATGAATAGTAGGAAGGCAGCAAAGCAAAATGCAATATGTTCAGGCACTTTATCGTAGAGGGAATAATAACGCTGTAAGACAGGCACCACACGCATTTTCATTTTTAAAGAATAATAGAGTGTAATGTTTATCCATTCATGTTTTATATGGGGATTGCGGAAACGATCTAAAACCTGGAAAGCAAAATTTTCGGCGGCGGCAGGTGGCAGTTGACAGGGAATTGCAATGGCAATTTCTTTTAGCATAAGTTGTTCAATAAAACGGGAAAAAGCCAAATTATCCATTGCCTCTTTTACAGTATTAAACCCGGATAGGTAAGCAAGTCCGCAGCAAAGTGTATGCGTTGCATTTAGGAGGCGCAGTTTAAGTTCCTTATAAATTTCAATATCTGCCGTAATGATTACATTTTTATCAGCAGTGGCAAATGACAATACAGAACGTATTTGTTCATCACCTTCAATTGCCCATAAACGATACACTTCGCAGATGGATAAGAGCTCATCAGAGTAGCCTAATTCGCTCTCGATTTTTTCTTTTGCAAGGTTATTCGGCTTACCTGGTACAATACGGTCTACCAAAGAATTGCAGAAATGGTTATGGTTCTTTAGCCAGTCAATAAAATTTTTGTCCAAGTTGTTAAACAAAGCAAGTTCTAATACAAATGAGCGGAGCATTTTGCCATTATCCGTAATTAATTCTGTTGGAATAATTACCATACCACTATCTGCAGTTCCATTAAAATATTTAAACCGTTCTAAAAGGAAAGCAAGCAGTTTTGCCGGGAACGAAACAGGCACGCTCTCATGAATATCTTCTTTTACCAACTGCAAACCAGCTTCGGTGGTATTTGAAATAACAATCTGCATTAGGGGATTGTGCGCACATGCTAAAATTTCGTTCCACTGCTGTTTTGCTGATAGTACCCTGCTGATTGCAGAACAGATAATATTCGCTTCAACTTTATTGCCCTGTTCAACGCCTCTTACACAAAGCGTATATAAATTATCCTGTTCGTTAAAAGCATTGGTATCACCGGTATCTGTTGATTTTACAACAACAATCCTTCCATTAAATATTCCTGCACGATTGGCTTTGTCAACAAAATAGTCGGGCAGCCCACGCAATAAAACTCCGGTACCAAACTGTAATATTTTTTCGGGCAGCTGAAAAATTGAAAGTGTTGGCTTTACAACATTTGGCGTTGTAATATTTGGTAAAGTTTTTTGAGAAAGCCTGATAAGTGTTGACATAAAAACGGTTTCTAATAAATTATTTTTAATACCGGCTTTAGTTATTATTGCATCGTCTGTTGCGTCGCAATCCTTTCATCGTTCCGTTCGCTGAGGAACATTGAGCGAATATAAAAGGAAACCGTTAATTAAAAGTATTGCAAGTTTTAAACAAATAATTATGGCCTTTTGGCAATTGGTTCCATCGGTAAACAGTCTGCTTCGCTTCAATAAAAGTAGAAGAGAATTACGGATGTACAAGAGTGCGACGCAAGGAACGATGAGAAAAGAAGAATTGTCTGGCTAAAAAAAAGCAAATCAACACGATGCTGACTTGCTTTTTTGTCGGGATGACAAGATTTGAACTTGCGACCCCACGCCCCCCAGACGTGTGCGCTACCGGGCTGCGATTCAAGGAGTTATAAATATTTTGGATTCTAATTTCCATATAAAAAGTAATATTGGTGAAGTATAGGTGAAATTATTTTTGGTTAATTCCAATTTGTAAAATTGCAATATTGTAATGTTCAAAAGGAAATCTTTTTGTTATGTATTTGGAAAAAGGTATATCAAAGTAGAGAAATCGTTTTAGTCTGTTTATACCAGTAACTTTTATACTAATTCATGAATCGAGAGGTTCACTTACTGTTCTGTGAGGAGCATAGGTGAAAATCCCCTTCCTCACTCGACTGTGTGTTGCTTTCCAATAAATGTTATTGTTAATTTTTAATATCAAATTCAAAAAATTCCATTGAAGCCTCTCTTATAATTTGTGATGGGGCGAAAAAATAATTACCATTTGGTAATTTTTTTTCAAAAGTGATTTTATAAGCATTATCAGATACTTCTGTATATGTAGGAATTATCCTTCCATCCTTTTCACTAAACGAAGAGGGACCTGATAATGACTTTGGCACAAAAGCGCCATTATCGAGAGAAATAGTCCTTTTCCCCTTTTTTACCTCAACATTTATAAGCACAAATCTAGAAGGCTCGAATACAGTTCCACTTTGATTAGTGCCTAATATTATATAAAATTCTGGTTTAGAACTCATTGCTTTTGTTTGCGCAGATGTTCCGTTAAATTCATAAAACCATTTTGCACTATTAAGCATACTAAATTTTGTACCTATTTGAATTGAAGACTTTATCCCTGAAAGTCTAGTGTACTTTTGACTTTGAGGATTGAAATAATAAATTCCTGGTTGTAGTCCTTCAATATTTGAATTGATAACCTTGTTGTTAATTATTTTGGTTTGATTGTTTACAAGTGGGTTATCATTTGAATTGGTGTTAGATACATTATTTATTCTATCAAACAAAATCAAAATAATGCTATCTGAGACCTTATTTTTCTTTAATTCAATTAAACCATCACTACTCAAATCGAATTTTTGAAATTTTGTAGAAGAGATGCTCTTAATTATTATTATATCGGATAGGCCGCTCTTGACCATTTTTATCAATTTCTCATTAGTTAAGGTGTCTTGCTTTCCCTGTGAAAAAGAATTAATCGATAAACATGTTAATATTAATAGCAGAAATATTCGCATATAGTAAAGTTTAAAATTTAATTTGACAACCTAAACCTAATATTGGCCAATTTTGAACAAATACGAATTTTGGTTTAATAATCAGTATGGGAAAAA
>JBBRDW010000145.1:0-9980 GCA_038203525.1 Chitinophagales bacterium
TTGAAAAGAGTGAAACAAAGGCTAGCATTGAGTTGTACGATTTTAATTCGAGATTAATGAAACAGGTTGAAATAAATAATTTGCCTGCGGGTAAAAATACCGAAACACTTTCACTTGATAATATACCTGCAGGTGTTTACAAGGCAGTAGTGAGGCTTTCACATGCTTTACAGCAGACTAAAGTGGTTTTAATAAAATAAAAGCAAGCATTTTTTTTGGCCGAGCCGAAGAATAAATAGGACGCTATGGTTGCGTCGCACACTTGTACGGTTTGGAATTTTATGGAGCTTTTATGGGAGCGAAGATTGATATTACAATAATGCGAACTCGAACTGAGGGATGGTTTGTTACCGTGAATTTATTACCGGGCCCAAGCCTCGCTGTTCCTGGTATCATGGCAACTGTATTTGTTTCAATCTTCGCTTCGATAAAAGCTTAATAATGGTATATAGTACAAGCGTGCGACGCAAGAAAAGTTGCTAGTAGCTATGCAGTCAGGCTCAAAAAAAATATCCGACCTGCCCTTTTCTATTGGTAATGTCTTCAATAAAAATTATTCGCAGTTCGATACCTCTGTATAATAAATACCATGTTGAGGCTTGTGATCAATAATACTGTTAAAAAAACAGGCAACATTAGGCTGGATAAATTCTGTGGTGTATACGCCATGTTTGCCGTCGGGATCAATATGTGCCACAGTGGATTTATAGAAAAAACTTATCCGATCATACAATGATTTGGAACCGTATGAGAGACGATAATTCGGATCATTATAAAAATATCCTTCGTCCCACGGTATTACATTATCCTTTTCACCATGAAAAAAAATAGTTGGTACATAGGTTTCTTTTGTAATTAAATAAGGACTGAGAAGTGACCCCCATAATGACGCAATTCCTCTTATTATATACTGATTGTCTAGATCATTACCTGCATTGTAAAGTGAGCCCAGTCTTTTTGAACAACCCTTGTAATACACATCGGCAGAATCCTGTGACATATACTGTGCATTTAGTGCTGTTATTGCACCTGCGCTTGCCCCTTCAACAAAAATCCATCTTGTGTCAATGGAATATTCATAAGCATTTGCTACAAGAAATCGTAATGCCGCATGTGTATCCTGTAAACACCGGTAAGTGGCATCAAGCTCTTGTGAGGGTGTTTCCCAACCCAGGCGATAGTTAAACGCCACAGCCGTAAATCCATTTTGAGCAAGTAATGCACATTCAGTTTGACTTGCTGCTTTGTCGCCGCTGGTAAAAGAGCCTCCATGTATATAAAGAACAAGTGGAAATTTTTCATTTTTTTTCGTTTGGGGTGGCAGGTAAATATCTAACGCAAGGTCTTCATCTTCATTAAGCCAATTTTTATTCCTCGCATAAATTATATCCTTTAAAATTGAATTATAGGAGACCGCAGAAGCCTGGGCAGATGGTTCAACAATAGAAACCGAAAGACTTGTATTATTTTTAATGCAGCCTGCTAGAAAAAATAAAATAATAATTATTGCTCCAACACTTGTTCTTGATTTAATCATTCTTTTTGATTGGGAGTTAATATTCAAAATAAAAATCTTATTTCGTTTGCTTTCGATTTTTAAGAATTACTTAAGTATTAAGATGAAAAATCATCCATGACAGCTTTTAAAAAAAAGGTGACGTGTTGACTTTAAAATTGGTACTGAATTAAATAAAAAATAAAAATAATGTTTATCCACATTTTATTAGACACTCTCCAGAAATTTAAACAAAAATTAATCTACATACTATTTAAATTTCCGGAAGATAGATTCAAACTTTCCAGATGGTAAACATAATTTTGAATTGGTTACCAACAAAAAAATCTTCGTTCAGGAGTGTCACCACCGCCTTGGCAGGGCAAGCGACACGAAAAGTTCAATGGCTGCTTGCAGGCTGGCTCGAAAAAAAATATAACCAAATAATTAATTCATTAGCATTTCTCTTGCATTCTCTAATGCAGCTGCAGTGGGTCTTTCGCCGCTGAGCATTTGTGCAATGACGGTAATTCGTTCGTCCTGTGTTAGCAGGCGAATATTTGTTTTTACGGCATCGCCTTTTATTTCTTTGTACACAAAGAAATGGGCATTGGCCCTGCCTGCAATTTGCGGCTGGTGCGTAATGCAGATCACCTGCCGTGTGGTGGATAATTGTTTCATAATTAGGCCAACCTGTTTCGCCGCTTCGCCGGAAATGCCGGTGTCTATTTCATCGAAGATAAGTGTGGGCAGGTCGATGGATTGCGCCACCAACGATTTTATGCAGAGCATAAGCCGGCTTAATTCGCCGCCACTGGCTACTTTGTGCAATGGCTCGAAACGGTTGCTTTTATTGGCATCGAATAAAAATTCAATGGTGTCTTTTCCAAACTGGTTTAGGGTGGTTTGTTTAAGTTCAACTTTAAGTCTTGCATTGGGCATACCGACTTGCAGGAGCAAAGTATTTACATTTTTTTCTAAAGGATTTATTTGCTGCTGTCTTGCTTTGGAAATATCTGCAGCATTTTTTTCCGCCTGCAGTAGCAATTGCGCAACTTTTTTTTCTTTTGAAATAATGGCTTCATCTATGTTTAAAACAGTGAGCAGTTTTTCACTCAAATCACTTTGTATCTGCAACAGCTCTTCTGGTGTTTTTACGCCGTGCTTTTTTAATAAACGGTAACCGGTTGCGGTTCTTTCGTTAATGAACTCAATGCGCTTTTCATCAACATGAACGGTATGGTTGATGTTGTCAATTTCAGCGGCGATATCCTGCAATTCTATTTGTGCACTTTGTAACCTTGCTACAATAGCTGGAATATTTTTTTGATAAGACGCGTAATTGATTAACTGGTTAGTGAGCATTTTAAGTGATTGAACAATTGGTTGCTCACTTTCTTTAAGATCGAAATAGGCCTTGCTTAAAGTCGTTTTTATGCCTTCGGCATTGCTCATCATTTTAAGTTCAATATCCAGCTCCTCGAGTTCATTGTCCTTTAAGGCAGCCTCGTTAAGTTCGTCGAACAAAAACTTGAAATAATCAAATTCTTTATTAAAGCTGGCTTTTTGTTGGCGCAGTTGTTCCAGTTCTTTTGAATGGTGCTGCCATTCAGTATAAAACTTTTTATAAGCCGCAATAGCTTCTGTATTATTTGCGAGCGCATCCAATACTTCGCGTTGAAAATCTGAATCTCCCAGTTCCAATGTGTCGAACTGCTGGTGCAGGTCAACCAGCATTGAAGCAAGTGATTTTAGCTGTTGCAATGTTGCTGGCGTATCATTGATAAAAGCCCTTGATTTTCCGTTAGCGGCAATCTCTCTTCTTAACACCAGTTCATTATCATTGTCGAGTTCATTTGCGGAGAGAAAATCTTTTACTTTCTGGTTATGATTGATGGCGAAGTAGCCTTCTATAAAACACTTCTTATCGGTTTTCATTAGTACAGAAGTATCTGCTCTTTCGCCTAGAATTAAACTCAGTGCGCCCATGAGAATACTTTTACCAGCGCCAGTTTCACCGGTAATAATACTGAGTTTATTAGAAAAAATAATTTCTATTTCATCTATGATTGCGTAATTCTGTATGTTAAGTTTCTGAAGCATAAGAATAATGTGCTGGTGTGCAAATTAGCGAATGTGCAAATGAAGCAAAAGAATGATTGAAAAAATATCGCGAAAAAAATATCAGCTGCCTTTTATTCTGGCAATACCTGCTTTCGCTTTTTGGTCAAGCGAATCTTTGTAATCATGATCCTCCATATCCAGGCATTTTTTAAAATACAGAAGTGCCTGATCTTTATTAGCCTGCTTTTCATACAACAACCCTATTTGTAAAGCTGCACGGGCTGCATAATATTCGGTTCTGGCTTCCCCTATTTTTATCGTGAGCTGGTACATTTTTATGGCTTCTTCTGCTCGCCCAAGGTCATCATAGATGCGGCCGGCACGGTAGGTGAACTCCAGCTTATCTTCTGGCATTGAAAAATCATTGGTGCTTTTGCCAGCCAATAATTTCAAGGCTTCATTGTTATAACCGCCATCACTCAAAAGTCTTGTTCTTAGCAACAAGGTGTTGGGCCAGCCGGCAGCCTTTGCATTTTTTTGGGCTTGTTTATCGGCATCGGTTATCAGGCTGCCGGTTTTTAAAAGTCGCTGCCTTGCATTTTCTGCACCGTTGGCATCGCCCTGCAGGTAGTAAGCCCAACTTAATTTTTCACTAGCATCTTTTACATAGAATTTGCCTTTAAACCTTTGTAGAAAGCTTTCAAATGCTTTTGCAGCATCTGCAGTTTCAAGCTGATGCAATTTCGTGTAGCCCATCTCAAGATCCCATACGGGGGTAGGTAAATATTCAGAGGATGGATTTCTTTTGAGCATAAGGCTGTTCGCAAAGTCCGTTCGCTTGTCATTAATGGCAAGGTTAGTAGCCATATAGGCAAGGAGGTGATTATTTACAATGTCAAGTTTTTTATTCACCATATAGTTAAATGCGGCTTCAGGATTGTTTTGAATATAAAAAAGAATATAACAATAATAGAGACTTACCTCATTAGCAAAAACTTTTACCAGCGGGTCGTTGCTGGCAAGGAATTGCTGTAGCTGGTTAATGCCATCCTTAATAGACCCCTTGATTCCGAAGAGATTGGTGAGCCATTTATAACCATCGGGTATGGTACCGGCTACCACCTGCATAGGACCATAAACCATATTGTTTAACTCAAAAGAAGGAAATTCCTTTTTGTTCCCTTTCACAAGGCTAAAGGCTTTTCTAAAATCCCAGCCTGCGGCCCATTGCTTGCCAAACTTAATTTCAACACAGGCTTTTTGCATATACACAATGGTACGGCAAAAATTATAGAAGGGAGAACTTTCCGGACCGTTTGCCAGTATGCTTAGCCTTTCGCTGAAATGGGGCATGCGCCCTTTATAATCGGCCGGATCTTCATTGAAAAACAGGATATAAAAATCTATATAGCTGTCTAATATTTCGGGTATAAGATTATCGGGGTTTTCTTTACGGGCCTGATTTACGAGTTGCTGTCCTGCATTGAGTTTAAGGCTGCTTATCTGCTGATATGCCTGAATACAGGTGGCATCAAAATCGTATATTTTTTCTGCCCGGGCGGTAAATGAAAAAAAGATAAAACAAATAGCCAACAGGGCGTTTAAAAACAGTTTAGCATGGTGGCCAGCTGTATTACCAAAGCACAAGAGTGCGACGCAACGGCTGTTAAATAGTAGTAAAAGTGCCTGGCCCATAAAATGTATTAATTGTAACCCCCACTGCCCGAAAATAAAAAAGGATGCTGAATGCAGCACCCTTTAAATTTAGTTTATTGAGCTTTAACATTATTTTACTTCTGTATTGTTATTAAGCTCATCATCCACCAGAATTCGACCGCAGTTCTCGCAGATTATTACTTTTTTGCGCTGGCGTATTTCGCTTTGCTTTTGTGGCGGAATCGAGTTGTAGCAACCACCGCAGGCATCTCTTTCTACCGGTACAACAGCAAGTCCGTTACGGTAGCTTTTGCGTATGCGGTCGTAAGAATACAACAGGCGCTCATCAGTGCTTTTGCGGGCAACTTCAGAAAGCTCGTTAAAATGTCTTTCTTCCTTTTCGGTTTCGCCAATAATCTTGTCAAGCTCGCCTTTTTTATGTGCAAGTACGCCTTCTTTACTTACCAGTTGCTTTTTTACGCCTTCCAGTATTCTCACTTTCTCCGAAAGTTCTTCGTTTGCGTCGCGTATATGTTTATCAGCCAGTTTACCTTCTAGCTGCTGCATTTCCATTTCTTTGTTAATGGCTTCAAACTCGCGGCTGTTCTTTACAGATTCGCTTTGCTTTTCGTATTTTTTTACCAAAGCCTCAGCTTCTTTAATAGCCAGTTTCTTTTGTTCTATAAATTCACTTATACCGTTAATCTCTTCTTCCACACGGTTTTTACGGCTGTTAAGTCCCGTAATTTCGTCTTCCAGGTCACTAACTTCCATGGGAAGCTCCCCCTTTAAGATTTTAATTTCATCCAATTTAGAATCTACCTTCTGTAACTTAACAAGGGAAGAAAGTTTTTCTTCAACTGAGTAATCTTTAACTGCGGCCATATACAAGTTTATAATTTGAAGTTTGAAGTTTGAAGTATTTTTAGCCCGGCTCTTAACCTTTATTTACCGTTCCTTGCGTCGCACTCTTGTACACCATCTCTTTGATCTGCACGTCCTCCTTACACCAAAATGCCGCCTGAAACTGTTTTGCCACCTGCAATCTCACAAATAATAAAAAACCGGGTTAGTCCTTACTTCAGTTTTTCGGACGGCGAAGGTAGGGAATTTAGCCATTAAAATATCAAACAAAAGGTCGGTGGTAAATTGTTCACTCTCCCAGTGGCCAATATCGGCAATTACCAGACCATCATTTGCATTGAAAAACTCATGGTATTTTACATCGGCGGTTATGTAGAAGTCTGCCCCGGCCGCCAAAGCTTTTGATGCAAGGAAGCTTCCTGCTCCGCCGCAAAGGGCCACCGTTTTAACTTTTCTTCCTAACAATTTTGTGTGGCGTATAACAGAAAGCCCAAAAGTTGCTTTAAGCCCGGCCAGCAATATTTCTTCAGTTAAGGGCTCCTGCAGCTCAGCAATCAATCCGCTTCCCACTTCCTGATGTTCATTTGCTAGGCCAACCAGGTCGTATGCTACTTCTTCGTACGGATGAGCTTCTTTCAATACCTTCAAAATTTTATTTTGCAGATATGAGGGAAAGATAACCTCCACTTTTATTTCACTTTCTTCATGTCTTTTACCAATTTCTCCAACAAACGGATGAGCTTTTTCATTCGCTTTAAAAGTACTGGTACCGGGCGCATTAAAACTGGCTTCGGTGTAGTTGCCTAAATTTCCTGCACCAGCTTCAAATAGAGCGTTCCGAACCTGTTCTGCCTGGGCAAGGGGAACAAAAGTGAAAAGCTTCATTAACTGATTTGGCTTCGCGGAAAGTATTTTCCTATTTATCAAACCTAATTTATCAGCTATACGGTTGTTCACACCAGCCAACACATTATCAAGATTTGTGTGGATGGCATAAATGGCAATGTCATTTTTAATTGCCGCAATTACCGTTTTTTCAACATAGTTTTTTCCGGTTATTCTTGTAAGTCCTCCGAAAATAATGGGATGATGCGCTATTATTAAATTACAACCTTTTGCCTTAGCTTCGTCAACTACCGGTAATGTTGCATCCAGTGAACAAATGATTCCGGTACATTGCCACGATGCACTGCCCGTAATAAGGCCAGCATTATCGTAACTTTCCTGGTAAGCAGGTGGAGCTATTGCTTCTAAATGCTGAATGATTTCACTGATATTCATAACTGCAAGTTAAGGAATGAGCAAGAAGCCCAAAAAAAAGCAATCAATAACAAAACTAATATTAGAAAGAAAATGTGCAGATTCATTGGCAACCTATATCTGCGAAGGCCGCGTAAAGAACTGCAAGCGCAAGTGCGCAACCACCACCTTTGGCGGGGCAAGCTGCAACCAAAACCCCTTAAAAAATAAAACACGGGTACATAAAATTGTATAAAAATAATTACAAACGGAATGAATAATATTGCTGCATGATAACTGTTCCGCCATACCTGAAAAAAGGAGACACAATTGGTATTATTTGCCCTGCCGGATTTATGCCGCTTGAAAAAGCGCAAACCTGTATAAACACATTGCATCAATGGGGCTATAAAGTGAAACTGGGAAAAACCCTTGGTAGCCAGTTTGGCTACTTCTCCGGTACTGATGAAGAACGTTTAAACGATCTGCAGCACATGCTGGATGATGACGCAGTACAAGCCATTTTATGCGGTCGCGGCGGTTATGGTATAGGCAGAATTATTGATGCAATTGATTTTAAAAGATTCAGGAAAAAGCCTAAGTGGATTATTGGTTACAGCGATGTTACTGTACTACATACCCATCTCTTTACCAAATTGAAAACAGCATCGCTTCATGCGCCAATGGCCGGTGCTTTTAACAATGGTGGCAGTGAAAATGAATTTGTACAATCCTTACGAAAAGCTATTGCGGGAAAGCCTTCCAGCTATTCGTGTCCTTCACATGTAATGAACAGAAATGGCAATACAATAGGCGAATTAGTTGGTGGTAACCTTACATTAATCGCACATTTAATTGGCTCTGTTTCTGACATAAACACAAAAAATAAAATTCTCTTTCTTGAAGATGTGGGCGAATATTTATATAATCTTGACCGTATGTTTATGCAGTTGAAACGTGCAGAGAAACTGGCTAATTTAGCAGGCCTGGTAATTGGTGGATTTACTGAAATGAAAGACACTACGGTTCCTTTCGGCCAACAGGTTTACGAAATAATCCGTGATAAAATAAAAGAATATGATTACCCCGTTTGTTTTGGTTTTTCTGTAAGTCATACTGAAAAAAATTATGCTTTAAAAGTAGGCATAAAGCATCAGTTGATTGTTGGAAAAAAAATAATAACTTTAAAGGAAATCTGATTCTTACGAAGATTTCGTGAATTGTTTTTTCCGGCACAGCATTTCCAATACATAATTAAAAATATATGCAAAAAGACACAGACAAAACTGGCAACGATCCCATTATGAAGAAAGCAGATGTGCAGCAAAGCAATGATGAGCATATCGATCAGGATTTTCCCGGCTTTCCAAATAATCCATCAAAAGAAAGTATCATTTCGCCAAAAAGCCATGCTGACCATGTTGCTGCAAATACCGAAGATGTGGAAGTTATTCCCCAAAAGAAAATGGATGCACCGGATGAAATTGTATCTGACGGTTCAGGCTCTGCTTTTTCCGGAACAGAAGAATTCGACGATGATAATTTTGACAGGCTTGATGAGAAATAAGGTGCATTAACTCCATGCATTTCCTATGAATCTTAGCCAATTCCCGTGCATGATGTTTGATACATCTTCGATTGTGTAACCCCGTTTTAAAAGCATCGCCGGAATATTTTGTAAATCAGCGATGGTATCAAGATTATAAGGCGATTGTTCTCTTCCATAACCACCGTCAAGATCAGTACCTAAACCAACATGCAAAGTATCGCCTGCAATCTGGCAGATATGATCCATGTGATCTAATATTTTCTCCACTGTACAGTGCATTTGTTCCGGTAAGGATTTGCCGCGAATCCAGTCCGGCACAATCATCCATGCATCAAAAGCGCCACCAATTACGGCCCCACGTTCAATCAATAATTTGATCATTTCATCACTAAACTGGCGGTTATGATTTACCAAGGCCCGGCAGTTATTATGGCTCGCCCAAACAGGCCCCTTAAATATTTTCATCGCATCCCAGAAAGCATCATCGCATAAATGTGTTGCATCAAGAATCATATTTAAATTATCCATTTCCCGCAATAAATTTTTCCCCATATTATTCAAATATCCTGTTGCATCGGTACCGTTTGCATATCGGCCCGGGCCATAATGCGCAGGCCCCAAAGCACGCAATCCGTAGGCATAAGCCGTTTGCAGATTATTTAGTGTTATCAGCGAATCGGCACCTTCCAGGCTTAGTATATATCCAATTGGCTTTTCATCAGTTGGTTCATTGTTCATCCACAATGCAATATGCGCATCCAGCCCACCTTTATCTTTAATCATTACCATCTCACCACATGCTTCCATTGCTTTATACCAGGCAAGTTGTCCCTGCGTTTGCGCCCATGCCTGTTCGGCTGAATGCCAGCCGGCCAAAGGGTTTCCGGGTGCAACATATCTGGCAATTTGTGTAGCAACCACCAAACCAATATTACCTTTACGCAATTCAGGAAACGCAACAGTTCCTTTTGAACGGTCGGCCTTATCAGTTAATCCATTTTCTCTTTCACGGATTTCAAAAACAGATTTACGAAGGTCGCGGTTCCATTCCAATGCATTCATGCTAAGGTCTAAATGGGCGTCTATTATAAACATGGTAATTAGGTAATTTTA
>JBBRDW010000146.1:0-9771 GCA_038203525.1 Chitinophagales bacterium
AAAGATGAGAATTGTTTATGCAGCATCTACAATGTTCAATACATTGTAAGAACCGTTTTTAAGAGAGTATTGAACTCCATTAACTGCCTGAAAGAACTCCACCAGAATCAAATAAAATTTTATACCGGCTCCGGCAGGAACGGCAGCAGGGGTAAGTGTTACCGGAGTGTTTGTACCATCAATAGGAAGATTTGTTACCGGACTGTATTCGATAGCACTTGTTTCATTTGCAAAATCAACAACTGCATAAGCAGATTTGAAACTCACATGAGTTGCACCAGTTGGATATGAAATATCATTAATCGGCGTAAATGCAGGTATGTTAATTGCACCAGTCGCACCTGTTACAGTGAACGGAGCAAACAGTACACCGCCTAAAGCTGCACTATCATTGAAATCAAAATCTATCAACAGAGCCAACGCAGCAGGGTCAACGATACCAGTCGCAACAGTTCTATCACCCCTTAGAGAAGTTGTATCATAGTTTTTAATTTGTGTCATAACCTGGGTTAACCGGCTGGTAATCCTGTTATCAGCAGCATTCATCATCAGGGTACGAACTGCACTACGGAGAACCTTGCCAGCAGTTGCAGCACTTCCAAATTCAGAACCATTTTCACGGGTACGCTGAAAGTTTGGGTCGTTTGCGATACGGTCAGCAGATACACCGCTTTTTGTTTTTACAAGATGTCCATCCTGGGTTTTATAGAAAGTCATATCCTGTAATGTCCCTTCTATTTTTAAAATGCCTTTTAACTTTGCCATTGCTTTAAATTTATGAGTTAGAAAAGAAAATATTTTTACTTCCAACATAAAATTATTGTGCTCTAAACCTTATACCAAACAAGCACTTCCGTTCTATACACTTCCTGCCGATATTTCCATCAACTACCATTTATTCCAACTAAATAAAGTAGTAAATTTGTGTACAGCTTCTTAATGTTTTAAGTATAGCTGAAGTATGGATAATGTATTAAATCAATTATAAAAATGGAAAGAGTATGTATTTACCCAAAAGATGTCCAGGTAGTAACTGGTAAAAGTGAACGCTGGGGCAGGGATATTATCAAGAAGATTAAAACTAAATTTAGTAAACAGGACCATCAATTGGTAACAATTGACGAGTTCTGTAATTACATGGGATTAGATACTGTTACGGTTAAGCAGTTGCTTCGGGCTTAGTTTTTTATTTGTCTAACCTACTTTTTTTGAAAAAAAGTAGGGCAAAAAAACTGCCCCCCTGGCTTTGATAGCTATGTAGGGGTTAAGGTTAGAAACCTGCGAGGGAGTATAAATACAATGTCTACGCTACTTTCAGCTTCCTGGGTAATATTGCAGGTTGCAGCATCTGAACCGGCATAACCGCCTTTAACTCATATATCTTCCTGAATTTTTCTAATAATTGGTTTGAAAACTGTATCGTTGGGGTCACAAAAAAGCTCCACAGAAATGTGGGGCTTTTTATTTAGTGACTGTTTTATAACCGCTAAGATTTTTAATGTATGCCGGTTGCCAGTAAAAAATAGCAGCATTGGAAGCTGATTCGCATTATAGTCAAAAATAACATCCTAAAGCTTGTAACCCGGAGTGTTATATGCTGCCATAAAAACAGAAACCACAAGAGTGCGACGCAACGAAGCTGCCATAACAACTTCTTCTGCCGGGCTCAAAAAATTACTTCTTCTTATTGTTCATGAGCAGGTACCGCGATGTTTGGTAAAAGGCATCGGTAATGCCGCGGTAAGTAGCGCGCAGTGAATCGGTAAGTGGTACTTTTTCATTATTTACCATACTCATTATTTTTTCGGGACTGCTTTTGTTAACGCCGTAGCTAAAATAATATTCGTCTTTGATAATACCAATGCGCTTGCTATCTGGGTCTACAATAAACACTGCATTGTGGCGGCCCGAGTCTGTGGCTAAATTTTTTGTATCGAGTAAATCTCTGCCCAATGCTGTGTTACGATAAGGTATTTTACAAAGGCCCGCTATTGTAGGCAAAATATCAATCTGCGATGCATTGAAAGAATAGACGGCCGGGGCAATTAGCCTGGGCGAATAAAATAGTAACGGAACATGCTCTGAGGACAGTTGTTCGGTCCAGACATTGGGGAACATATTACCAGCATCTCCACGTATGCCATGATCGCCAACGAAAACAAAAATGGTGTTGTTGAAATATTGTTCTTTCGAGGCTGCTTCAAAAAACTTTTGGTATCCAAAATCAGTGTAACGGAAAGCATTGTATTCTTCCGCATCTTCGAACCCGAATTTCTTCAGGCTGTCTTTTGAAACGGCCCTGGGTTTAAAGGCTGCTTTATCGTCGTCAGGAATTGTATAAGGCCTGTGGTTATCGGATGTTTGAATAACAGCAAAAAAAGGCTTTTGCTTTGTTGCTAAAATTTTATTAGCGCCAAGAAAAAGGTTCTTATCGCTTACGCCCCAAACATCAATTTTGGGGGCATCGTAATCGTCTTGCTCATAAATATGAACATCGCCAATATTGTTGGTAAGCAGACCGCGTATGTTAGCCCAGCTGGTGCTGCCGCCTATAAAATACATTTTATCGTACTCCTTAAAATCATTGATGATGGAGTGCTGATCTACTGCCAGCGGGTTGCGGCTTGATGTATTTACAAAATCAACATCGGGTATGCCGGTTATAGTGGCCCATACGCCCCTTGCCGTTCCATAGGAAGGGGTGAAACAGCGGTTAAAGAAAATTCCATCTTTGCATAGCTGGCTAAAATACGGAGTAGTATTTAACGGGTTGCCATACATAGAACTTTTGTAACCACTGAAAGATTCGCATATAACAAGTACCACATTCGGTGTATTTGCTTTTACTGAATCAGCGGGAGAAACTATTCTTTCATAATTCAATTTACTGCTGTCTGGTTTGTCAACGCCAAGATAAGTACTCATCCAGGTATAACCCTTTTTTGCCGAATCTACATCATACGAAATATGACGAAATTCGAGCGAACTAAAGAAAGACTGAAATGGGTTCAGGGCAATATTGGCAGCATAATCATTTTCAAAACTAAAGGCATCACTCCAACGTAAAGGGTATTGGTTAAACCGTCCAAAAATACCCATAGCCAGCAACAGGAAAAATGTAATACTCCATACAATTCGGCTTGTTTTCGAGGCCAGCTTGGGCCTTGATAAAACGATATTATAACTAAATGTTACCAAACCCAGTAAGGCAGCGCCAAGTAGTATCAATGCAAATATTATCCAGCCCACATGGTAGTTTTCCCAAACCAGGCTAAGCGATGTTTTAGTATCCTGTAAAAGGTTAAGCAAGTTAGCCCTTAAACGAACCGACAGGTAACTGTAATTGGCAAAGTCTATCGTATAGAAAAGAGCAAAGACAACAATGAGGATCGTCCAGATAACAAAGCTGGTGCGCCTTCCCCATTTTTTTTCAAACGGGTGTAAAGCCGGTATGGTGCCAATTAAAAATATTACCAAAGATGCAATACATACATCCCTCAAATCGTAGCGCAGACCCAGCACAAAAACGTTGTAAAAAGGTGTAACGCTGGTAGACGGAATTTTAAAACTCAAAACAAGAGCAAGCCTCAGTAAGCTCATTAACAATAAAAAAATAATTCCCGTCAATACTATCCATTGAATATATCTTGGTATTTTTAATTTATTCATAAGCAACAAATTTAATAATTAAATAATGCAGAAGTCTGCTTACTTAAATTTATAAACATGTTTTTGTTAGACGGTAATACTGCATCATTCCTCTCAAATATTCTAAGTGCCTTAAAACAATGGGATACCGCACTTTTTTTTAAAATAAATACCGAGTGGACGAACTCTTTTCTTGACAGCAATTATCCCTGGTGGCGCGAAGCAACCACATGGGTTCCATTATATTTTTTTCTTTTGTTTCTTGCTTTTTATAATTTCGGATTCAAAGTGTGGCCCTGGGTGCTTTTTTTTATTCTTACGGTGGTATTAACAGACCAGGTGAGCAGCGGCATTTTAAAAGACTGGATAAACAGGCCCCGCCCCTGTAACGATGAGGACATCCTATACAAGGCAAGGCTTTTGTTAGGCCATTGCCCTGGCAGCGGCAGTTTTACTTCATCACATGCAGCCAATCATTTTGGTGCGGCTTGTTTTTTATATTTTTCCATGCGGCCGTATTTTAAAAAATGGGGGTACCTGTTTTTTATATGGGCCGCAACCATTAGTTATGGACAGGTTTATGTGGGTGTGCACTATCCGCTCGATATTATTTGCGGCGCCATACTCGGGTCTGGCATTGGTATAGCCACTTCTTCCTTTTTTAACAGGCGCATAGGTTTGCCGCCGCTATTAACTAAAACAAATTAATATTCATTTTTTTTGAGCCCGGCTTTAGATTAGTAATGTAACTTGTGTTGCGTCGCACTCTTGTACTTTAGGAACAATAGGGAGCAAATGGCAGCATTAAACTAAAATATCACGTCAACCCATTTAGCCCTCAATCCACAAATCCAGCTGCCCGCTACACTGCCAATTCAGCAATCCGTTAACAATTGCAAATCCCTTAACAAAAAATTACCCGATGTTTGCTATACAAGGGAAATAAGTTATTTTTATATATAAATTAAAAATCAGTTTTATGGAAGGAACCCAATACAAAATTCTTTTATGCGAAGACGATCAGAACCTCGGTGTGGTTCTTAAGAATTATTTAGAATTAAGCGATTACTCAGTAACACTTGAAAGAGATGGCCGCCTGGGCCTTGCAGCATTTCAGCGGGAGAAATACGATATATGCCTGCTCGATGTAATGATGCCGCACATGGATGGTTTTACAGTAGCAGAAGAAATTCGCGATATAGATCCTGATGTTCCATTGTTTTTTCTTAGCGCAAAAACTATGAAAGAAGATATTATTCAGGGTTATAAACTCGGCGCGGATGATTATATAACCAAGCCTTTTGACAGTGAAGTACTTTTGCTTAAGATAAAAGCAATTCTTAAGCGCAACGAAGAACTTAACAGGGAAAGCGATAATATGCAGTTCGATCTTGGACGGTATCATTTTAACCCGAAGTTGCGCGAACTGATACACGATGGTCAAACGCAAACACTGTCGCCTAAAGAAAATGAGTTATTAAAAATGTTGGCCGAACATAAGAACGATCTTTTGCCACGCGAAAGAGCGTTGAAGAAAATATGGGGTAGCGATACTTATTTTAACGGCCGCAGCATGGATGTTTACATCGCCAAACTGCGTAAGTATTTAAGAGACGACGATAAAATTGAAATTGTAAATATTCACGGTAATGGTTTTAGGCTGGTAGTGCAGGAAACTGCTGCTTAAGCTGATAATTTTTTTATAAAGAACCTCCAGATTACGATTTGGGGGTTCTTTGTTTATAACAGCCTCGTTATTTTTGAAGCGCTTAGCCTATGCCAAATAGTGATATTCAGTAAAAGAGTGCGACGCAAGTAAAGCCCAATAGCAGCAATGCTTTCTGGCTCCAAAATATTTCCCTTGCCATAAATGCTGACTTTTGTTTGGTAGTAAAAGGAACCAATTACTATCAAAAAAGACGGCTTTTGTCCTGAAAACAAGTTTTATTTAACGCGGCCTTAAAACATGCGGCATTAATTTTGGATCACATGCTCTAAAATCATCCAGGTATGAAAAAGAATATTTTTTACATTGTATTTTTTGCATTGTTTATGGTCTCAGCAGTCGCACAATCGCCGGCTGACCTGCTTAAAAAAGTGGTAGATAAAGGAAGCAAGGGCTCACTTAGTACGGCCGATGTTGCCAGCGGGTTGAAAGAAGCACTAAACAAAGGCGTAAGCAGCGGCACTGCAAAACTTTCTTCTTTGGATGGCTTTTTTAAAGATGCAGCATTAAAAATATTGATGCCTCCGGAGGCACTGAAAGTTGAGAAAACCCTGCGCGGCATTGGGTTGGGCAAAGAGGTGGATGATGCCATTCTTTCAATGAACCGTGCTGCGGAAGATGCTGCAAAAAGTGCGGCACCAATTTTTTTAAATGCGGTAAAACAAATGAGTATTGAGGATGCCTGGGGAATTTTAAAAGGCGGAGATACGGCTGCTACCAATTACCTGCGCGAAAAAACGACCGTCTCGCTTACACAGGCTTTTAAACCGGTGATCGACAATTCGCTGGAGAAAACGGGTGCTACAAAATATTGGAATACTGCATTTTCAAGCTACAATAAGTTCTCGCTTAAAAAAATAAATCCCGATTTAAGTTCTTATGTCACAGACAAAGCACTCACCGGAATTTTTTATGAAATAGCTCTGGAAGAAGCACAGATACGCAAAGACCCGCTGGCACAAACAAGTGATTTATTGAAGAAGGTTTTTGGCAAATAGCTGCTGCTGTTGTTGTGTACGTACACCCCTGAGTGCTATTAAAACGGGGGCTGACAATTACAGGAAACTATGGCATTTAATTGTTTAATTTTTTTCAGATTTTTCAAAATGAGCGTATTTGTTTTTCCTAACCGGTGCGGCACTTAAATAATCTTTATTTTCAACTTTTATTACCATAACTACAAACATGAAAAAAATAATTTGCGCTGCCTTTCTGCTATTTACATTTTACAGTTGCGAAGTAGCACAACAGGTATTAAACCAGGCTGGGGCAGGCTCCGGTACGCTTAGTAATGCCGATATTGTGGCAGGTTTAAAAGAGGCGCTTACCATTGGTGCACAAAACAGCGGCAATAAGCTTTCTGCTTTGGATGGTTTTTTTGCAAATGCTGCAATAAAAGTTTTAATGCCGCCCGAAGCGCAAAAGGTGGAAAGCACGCTGCGTAGCCTGGGCCTGGGGAGTGTTGTTGATAAAGCAATATTATCCATGAATCGCGGTGCAGAAGAAGCAACCAAATTTGCAGCACCCATTTTTATAGACGCTATAAAGCAAATGACCCTAACCGATGCAATTGGTATTTTAAAAGGCGGCGATACAGCAGCCACCCATTACTTTAAAGAAAAAACCACAGCCGCATTAACCCAGGCTTTTCGCCCAACGGTTGACAACGCACTTACTAAAACCGATGCTACCAAATACTGGAGCACTGTTTTTACTACTTATAATAAATTCGCTGCAACCCCTGTAAACACCGATCTTGGGGCTTATGTAACTTCCAAAGCTGTGGACGGAATTTTTTACCAGATTGGCCTTGAAGAACAAAAAATACGTAAAGATCCTGCGGCACAGGTTACAGATATTTTGAAAAAAGTATTTGGCAGCAGCGCCGCAAAAGGAAACTAAAACCTCCCTCCTAACTATTTATTGAGTATTGCGCACTTCAATAATCAAGTTGTTTTTTAACGCGGTATGAGCATAAGCAATGTGGCAAGAAAGCTTGCCAATGCCGTTTGCTTTATGTCATAAGAAATCGCAAAGGCACAGGGTCGCATTATGTAAAAGAACTGCATGATAAGAATCTTTTACAGTTAGATAGCAGCGCTATACAATACACGAAAATTTTATCAGGTAATATTTCCATTTTAGATACATTTTTGTACCTGGCTCTGGAATTTCTCTTGGGCTTTACTTGCGTCGCACTCTTGTACATTAGTAACATTATTCTTCAGGGAAGTGCCTCCTAATTAACCTTCTGTGTTAGTCTATGATGCGGCATCGCTGAAATAAAAGCCGAATAAAGAATCCAACCGTACAAGAGTGCGACGCAACAGGCGTTGCTATAAAATTTAGAAGAAGGGCTCCCAAAAACTATTTTTATTTTTACGAATGACTTTCTAAAATAAGGGGCATTTGCTCTCCTGATTTTATGGACTTTACCGTTTAGCTGGACAGCGCATTTTTATTGATACAACCCCGCTCTGGTTCGTTTTGGTAAAATAAAATAAAGATGCCCCATTGCGTGTTCCCGGGCATCAGAACAAAACATGATTAAGATTTGCGAAGAAGCGAACCGGGGCTGAGGTTTGGTTTTTATCAACCACTTTGCTTTGCTATTCCTTAATTGCAGCAGCAGTTTTATAACTAAGAAGTTCTGCCGCGCATTTGCAAACACAAAGTAAAATGATAATAAAAGTGTTGCCGTAATTACCAAAAGAAGTAGTCTTTTCTAAAAATACACTACCAAATACACCTAATACAATAGAAATATGGATTACCAATTGTCTGCTGTCGAATATTGCGGCGTAGCTATCGGCACTGGCTGTAAAAAAGGCACCGTTTCTAAAAAAATAAAATATCAGGTAATAGCCCTGGCTAAAAATGCTGATGAGCAAACTCAAATTAAAAAACCTGTTTTCAAAAAGCAAAGTAGTTAACACAGGTACCTTATCTGCACTGGTATTGGCTATAAAACCTATAAACATTATAATAAATACGGAATAAAATATAAAAATTCCTATCCGCAGCAGTAAATAGTTTATGCCTTTCTTAAAGTTGTATACCATTACGGAGCGGGTGTTTACTGCTACAGGTGGTTGATTTTGACTAAACACAATACGTATACTGTTGAAAAATGAGATAATCAACGTTTCAACCCAAAAAAACCAAAAGGCTTCAAATGTCTGCCAGTTATAAAACAGCACACCAACAACAGGAACTGCATTAAATATCACAATAAAGAAAATGACGACATCTTTTTTCATGCTGTAAAATAAAGGATTAAAGCATAATTATTCCTTTGCCCCTTAAGTCTCCTCCATGATATATATCAAGGCACCACTTGCACAGAAAAATTAAACTTAATAAACAAATTTTTTTTACGGGTTGTAAGTTTAAGATATGCGGCAATAAGGCTTGCAAGCGCCTGTAGGTTGCTGCCGTAAGAAAACCTAAATGAAAAGCTTGGGATTATGGTAAAGAACCAAATCGTAAAAATCTATTAAAGTTAGATAGAGGTGCTATAAAATACCTGAGAAACTATCAGGTAATATTTCCATTTTAAATATATTTTGGTACCGGGCATAGAAATTTCTACGGGCTTTTTGTTGCATAACAATTGTACGTTTGTAACATTTTTCTTCAGTTCAATGTCTCCCAAATAGCTGTGTGTGTTAGTCAGGAACAATGGGGCTCCGCTGAGATAAAATCCGAATGAAGAACCAACCGTGCAAGAGTGCGCCCAAGCAGCGATGCCATAAAATTGGAATGCCGGGCTCTAAAAAGAAATACTAAGGGAACTTTTTAAAAACGGTGTAACGCAACAGTATTTCGAATAGCAGAAAAATAATTGCAGCAAGGAGCCATGGTAAAAATTCGTTGGTGTAGCGATTAAAACTGGTTACTTCTATTTTAGATTTTTCTAACTGGTTAATGCTCTCGTAAATTTTTTGCAGGGCCGCATTGTCTGTGGCGTGAAAATATTGTCCACCGGTGGCTTTGGCTAGATCCTGCAGCAGGCCCTCATTAAATTCCAGTTTGCGTTTTTGTACAATATGGCCGAGGGGGGAGTTAACTACCTCGTCAATTTCTTTCTCGCTGCCTACCCCAATCGTATACACTTTTATGCCATATTGTTTGGCCATTTCTTTGGCAATATCTGGGGGAACACTGCCACCAACATCTACACCGTCGGTTAATAAAATAACCACTTTGCTGTTCGATTTGCTGGTGCGCAACCTATCCACACTTGTTGCCAGGCCCGAGCCAATTGCAGTGCCTTCTTCCTGCAGGTAACCGCTTTCAATATTCTGTATTTGCGAGACTACCGCATTGTGATCAGTTGTAATTGGGCAGAGGGTGAAACTTACGCCGCTAAATATTACCACACCAATCCTGTCGCC
>JBBRDW010000147.1:0-9684 GCA_038203525.1 Chitinophagales bacterium
AACAGGCACACAGTTTGGGGGCGGAAGTTCAGGCGGCGGCGGAGCTTCCGGTGGTTTTTAGTTGCAGGGAAATATTATTGACCCGGCATTAGATATTTCATTACATCGTTCCGTCCCGCTACGGCGCATATACGTCAAGCTGATTTTTGTTAAAAATCACTGAAAATGTTTACCAGTAATGGTTTTAGGTTGTCTTGCAATAAGGATTTAGTATTAGGGGTTAAATATAAATGCGTTGCCGAATAATCTTAACTTTCATTTGCAAAGAGATAAACGGCTGAGTCCTGAAAGTAGCAGAGGGAACCAAAAGTACAAGAGTGCGACGCAACGAAAGCTCAATAGTAGCAAT
Organism: Chitinophagales bacterium; assembly: GCA_038203525.1. Classification (GTDB taxonomy): domain Bacteria; phylum Bacteroidota; class Bacteroidia; order Chitinophagales; family Chitinophagaceae; genus Limnovirga. The sequence continues at coordinate 350 of JBBRDW010000147.1, forward strand.
GCTGTTGGGTCAATAAATGTATTCCTTAGCTTGACGCATATGCGCTACGGCGGGACTCTTCTACTTTCACTTAATAAGGAACAAGAAATTATTTGCATTGTAAGGAGCATTCCTTCTTTTAGGCTCCACAACTCAGCTGACATTAAACAAACATTATCTTATTAAAAAAACAAACGTTTGACTAATGTTTGAAAGAGAAAATTATATAGATTGTAAACAAAATAAATAAAATGCAATTTGACATAGGTGTTGATGTAGAAAACCCTTTTCCTGTCATCAGGCTCAACGATATTTCCAACGGCTGTACAGCAGAAATATATTCATTTGGCGCATTGTTAAATGGCTTTTACATCAATAGTTCTCGTGAAAAAACAAACATTGTTGATGGCTTTCTTTCGCCGCAGGATGCGGTTGAAAATATTACCAAGGGATTTAAAAGCGCCAAACTTAGCCCATTTGTTTGCCGCCTTGCGAAAGGCGAATACAGCCATGAAAATAAAACCTACCGAATTGATAAATTTTATCTTGGCGAAGAAGCAATACATGGCTTATTGTTCAACACTGTTTTTACCATAAAAGAATATGGAACCGATGAACGTTCTGCCTTTGTAAAATTGTTTAATGCATACACTAAAAAAGAGGAGGGTTTTCCATTTCAATTTTCAATAGAAATTTTTTATCAACTAAAAGCAAATAGTGCACTTACAATAAAAACAACCGTTACCAATACCGGAGAAAAGAAAATACCATTAAGCGATGGCTGGCATCCGTATTTTAAGCTCGGTAAAAAAATTGATACATTGCTCATGCAAATTAACAGCGATACCATGCTCGAATTTGATCGTCATCTTTTGCCATCTGGTAATTTTATAGATTACAAAAGGTTTAAAACGATTCAGGCAATCGGCGATACTTCTCTGGATAATTCTTTTGTGTTAAAAAAAGATAAAGATGTACCAGCCTGCATTATTAAAGATGAAGTAGCAGGGCTGCAGTTAACAATAACCTGCGATGCATCGTATCCATATCTGCAGATCTATACACCGGAACACCGAAACTCAATTGCAATTGAAAATTTAAGCAGTGCGCCCGATGCATTTAATAACGGCATAGGTTTAATAATTGCAAACCCTGGTGAGGCTTACAGTTTCACTACTAATTATCAGGTTACTTTACTTTAAACACGAACCCCGCACTAAAACATTTCCCCTATTGGAATTTACATTTTTTCAAATGCCCCAATTGATACCATTTTAGTAAAAAGTACAAGAATAGCGCCTTGGCAGATATGCGTCAAGCTGGTTTTTGATAAAAATCGCTTAAAGTGTTTACCAGTAATGTTTTTAGGTTGTCTTGCAATAGGGATTTAGTAAATGGTTTTAAAAATAAATGCGTTTCCGAATAATCTTCGCTTTCATTTGCAGGAAAAAAAAGCAACTGAGTTCTGAAAGTGGCCTGGAGAACCAACAGTACAAGAGTGCGACGCAACGGAAACTAAATAGTAGCAATACTGGTGGGTCAATAAATGTATTCCTTAGCTTGATGCAGAAGCACTCCGGCGGGAAGGAACGATACCATTAAACCCAATGTGTTGCTCCAAATCTAAACAACGGCAATCATACTTATTTCTACATTTACCCCTTTTGGTAACCCTTTTACGGCAACGGTTTCGCGGGCTGGGTAATCGGTTTTGAAATAGCCCCCATAGACTTCGTTTACCTGTGTAAAAAGGCTCATATCGCTGAGGAAAATTGTTGTTTTTACCACCTGTTCGAAAGTAAGTTTTGCCTCGCTTAATATTGCGTCAAGGTTTTGCATACATTGATGCGTTTCAGCTTTTATATCGCCGCTAACCAATTCGCCTGTGGCGGGTTCAATGGGTATTTGTCCACTGATAAATAAAAGACCCGCTGCTTTTACACTTTGATTATATGGGCCAATTGGCGCCGGTGCCTTGCTGGTATTAATGATCTGTTTTTGCATAATTTGTTTTTTAGCAACGCAAATTGCAGTATTTACTTCAACTATGCAACCTATTTTTGCAACCTAATTTTTCTGTATGAAAATTGTGGTGAGCGCAACAGATATGCAAAAGGCGGAGTGGCTTAAAAAGCAAGGTGCTGCGTCTGTCTGGATAAATTTTACGGAAGCGCGGGGCAATGAGTTAAATAATGAAACTGGGGATGTTTTTTTTGATCTGTCATTTGATGAAAAAATGCCGGTATTTATTCAAACCACTAAGCCGGTATTTGTTAATGCGGTGGTTAGTACGCTTGATCAATTGCCTTTGAACTATATAAGAATAAATGCCTGGGCAGGTCTTTTGGAAAGGCCTTTAATAGAAATTGCCGCAGCAGAAATTAACAAACCCATCGCTGAAAAAGTAATGGCGATTTTAAACTGGAAATTCCTCTTTGTTCCTGATGTACCGGGTATGGTTGCTGTAAGGATAATCAGCATGATTATAAATGAAGCCTATTATGCACTGGGCGATAAAGTTAGCAGCAAGGATGAAATAGATATTGCTATGAAATTGGGAACAAATTATGCTTATGGTCCATTTGAATGGGGAGAAAAAATAGGCCTTGAAAAAATCTTTTTTTTATTACATAAATTAGGGGAGCTTGACCAACGCTATGCAATAGCGCCACTGTTGCAAAAAGAAGCTGACGAGAGAATTAGCAGCTTGCATTAACTACTAACTATAAACCACAAACTTTGTCTTTAATCCTCAACATAGATACGGCTACCGAAAATGCAAGTGTATGCATAAGTCGTGATATTGAAATACTGGCAATGGAAAAAAATGCGGATCAAAAAAATCATGCTGCATTTATTCAACCTGCAATAAAAAGACTGCATTTAATTACCAGTCTGCCTTTACAGGAAATAGATGCAGTAGCCGTAACAGCCGGGCCTGGCAGCTACACTGGCCTGCGCGTTGGTATGGCTACCGCAAAAGGCTTGTGTTATGCATTAAAAAAACCTTTGATCCTTATCAATACTTTGCAGGTAATGGCGCTTGCGTCCATTAAAGAAAACGAAGGCCAGCATATGTTTGACACTTTTCTTTTTTGCCCTATGATTGATGCGCGGCGCATGGAAGTATTTACTGCCATATATAACCAAAACCTTCAAGCAATTGCAGATCCGGCCGCAGTAATACTTGATGAAAATAGTTTCAAACAACAAATTGAACAGAACCGAATTTTCTTCACAGGAAGTGGCAGTATAAAATTTAAAAATATTCTCCTACATCGAAATGCGGTTTTTTCAACGGCGCAGCACCATGCGGGTCATCTTGCAGAACTGGCTTGTAAGGCATTTGAAAAAGATCAATTTACTAACGTAGCATACAGCGTACCTTTTTACCTAAAAGAGTTTTTCAATCAAGCCCCAAAGGTTTTATAGACAGGAAAAATTAGTCTAATTTCACGTATGATGTCTATTTGGATTTTAACGCTTCAATAATTTGATCATGAGTACCAATTCACAGATCGCAGTAATAACCGATCCGGAAACAAACGAAAATATTAAGTTAGATTTTCTTCACATAAAAAAAACCCTGCTCATATTAAGGGCCCTTAACCATAAGCTGCGGCAACAAATAATTAAACTGGTCGATGAGCGCCGCAAAGTTACCGTTACAGAAATTTACATTGAGCTTCGCCTCGAGCAGTCTGTAGCCTCCCAGCACCTGGCCATACTAAGGACGGCTGGTTTGGTAACAGCCAGCCGGGATGGTAAGTTTATACACTACTCCCTAAACTATAAAAGGCTTAAAGACGTAAACCGTTTGGTGGAGGATTTTGTAGGGTAACTGTACTAATTTAATCTTCCCATACTGTTAAACCTTCGCTGCAGTTGGAGCAAATATCAATATTGCGGCGGCTGGTCATCAGTTCCCGGCGAAACTGTTTGTAATTGTCGTTGTTCCAGGTTTCTTTAAAGCTCTGCATTTTTAAATTGCCCAGTTGGTGCGTTGCATCTTTATCAAAGCAGCAGGGCACAACCAATCCATCCCAGGTTATAACATTGGCATGCCACAGCTTCCAGCAATGGTTATTAAGACCGCTTTTAATTTTCATTTTACCATCCTTATCTTTCTTGTAGCGGCTGTATTTTCCGTTCACGGGTATCAGTTGATTAGGGTCGTTCTCGTAATCATAAACCTGTGCTGTTTTAAAACGCACCTGGTCAACGCCAATTTCATTTGCAAGCAATTTAATTTCTTCTATCTGGTGTTCATTTGGCTTTACCACTAAAAACTGGAAGAAAATAAATGGCGTTTTGCTGTTCATTTCTTTTTTCCATTTTACAATATTTCGGGCACCCTCCAGTACTTTATCTAGTTTACCACCTACACGGTATTGTTCGTATACATCCTGCGTGGTGCCATCAATAGAAATAATTAATCGGTCTAAACCACTTTGCACTGTTTTCTTTGCCTTCTCGTCTGTTAAATAATGTGCATTGGTAGAAGTGGCCGTATAAATCCCTTTATCATGCGCATATTTTACCATATCCAGAAAGTCGGGGTTTAGGTATGGCTCTCCCTGAAAATAGAAAATAAGGTAGAGCAGTTTTTTATAAATGTCGTCTATGGTCTCCTTAAAAAAATCTTTTTGCAGCATTCCGGTAGGCCTTGAAAATTCCCTTAAACCACTCGGGCACTCGGGGCAGCGCAGGTTGCACGACGTGGTAGGTTCGAAAGAAATAGAAATGGGATAGCCCCACTGTACAGGTTTGCCGGTAAGCTTACTAAGCTGGTAACTCGCCATTACTTTCGCTGAATTCCACAACCTTGCAGGTGTAAGTTTGGTTAACAAATTAATGCTGTCGTTCCAGTTAAAGTAAGGCATAGAACGGTAAAATTAAATCCATAAGGCCAATCAACAAGAAACTATATTTTTACTTACGTTTGTTATCTTGTGGCAGTTTTAATAATCTTACGTTCATTGCCAAAAATGAATTTTTTTTGAGCCAGAGGTCTGGGTTAAGAATTGAGCTTTGGTTGCGTCGCACACTTGTACTTTCGGAATATTGTTCGACCAGGGAACCAACTGTATAAGAGTGCGACGCAAGGAACGACGCCACCAGATATGCTGCCCGGTTCAAAAAAAATGTATTTAAAATCCTTTGAAAGAGGGGAAATCATATTTATAAAAAATATTTACAGTTTGTATAACCATATTTACTAAACATTATTCTAACCAATCACGCACTTTAATAATCAAAACAAATATGAAAAATAAATTTTTAGTTATTGCCCTGCTTTTACTAACCATTAAACTGCAGGCACAAAGCCAGGAAAGCAGGAAGGTGAATAGTATAGCAACCATGGAAAAAGAGGCCTATGCCAAAAGAAACACCAATGGTCTGCTTTCACTTGCATCGAATAATTTTAGTATTCATTATGCAAAATGCGAGTGGACGATTGACCCAAAAAAAAATTACATAACAGGTAAGGTAACGCAGCATTTTATTGTATCGGGCACGGCTAATTCGCTGGTATTTGATCTTTCAAATGTCTTAAAAGTAGACAGCGTATTAATGCGCAAAACCAAACTGAGCTTTTCGCAGGCTTCAAATCTTACGCTTACCGTTAATTTGCCATCTACTTATGCGAACGGTGCTAAAGATTCCATTTCTATATTTTATCAGGGTGCGCCTGCTGGCGGGGGTTTTGGTTCTTTTGTAAAATCTACCCACAACGGAAAGCCTGTATTGTGGACATTGAGTGAACCTTATGGCGCCCGGGATTGGTGGCCCTGCCGCAATGGGCTCGATGATAAAATAGACAGTATAGATATTTATGTAACACACCCATCTAAATACAAAGCGTCGTCCAACGGACTGTTGATCAGTACTACTAAGAAGGGCAGGAACACCGTTTCGTACTTTAAACACCGTTACGCAATTGCCAGTTACCTGGTTGCAATAGCCGTTACCAACTACAGCACATTTACTGACTATGTGCAATTAGGCACCGTAAATATGCCGGTTATTTCCAATGTTTATCCTGAGGATTCTGCAACATTTCACTCGAACATTGGCAGTGTATTAAACGGGTTACAGCTTTATAGTACCAAGTTTACCAAATATCCTTTCATCAATGAAAGATATGGTCAAACAGAATTTGGCTGGGGCGGTGGTATGGAGCACCAGACCAATTCATTTGTAATTAATTCAGGCGAAGGCCTTGTAACACACGAACTTGCCCACCAGTGGTTTGGCGATAAAGTAACCTGCGGCAGTTGGGAAGACATCTGGTTAAATGAAGGCTTTGCTACCTTTTGCGCCGATTTTCTCTATACCGAAAATTATAACCCCAGCCAGAATTTATTAAATATAAAAAGCGATCTGGACAATATTGTTTCGCAAACCGGCGGCTCTGTAAAAGTGGATGATACCAGCAGCGTAAACCGAATTTTTGACGGAAGATTAAGTTACGACAAAGGTGCATTTCTGCTACGAATGTTGCGCTTTACCATGGGCGATCAGCAGTTTTTTGAAGGGGTAAGCAAGTACCTGAACGATAGCCTGCTAAAATTCAATTTTGCAAAAACAGCAGACCTTCAGCGTAACCTGGAAGCGGTAAGCGGTTTAGATCTCACCTACTTTTTTAACCAGTGGTTTACAGGTCAGGGCTACCCTTCCTTTACGGTAAACTGGAGCCAAGATTTAAGTAATAACGTAACTATTAACCTTAGCCAAACTACGTCTCACCCCTCGGTATCTTTTTTCCAGGTGCCGCTGGCATTAAAGTTTAAAAACGCCACACAGGAAAAAACAATTATTGTACAGCATACCATTAACAACCAAGTTGTAATTGAAAATATTGGTTTTAAAGCCGATACCGTTTTAATTGACCCTGATAAGCAGCTCATCAGCAAAAACAATAAATCAGTGCATACTTTCGCAAAGCTGTCCGGATTAAATGCAACTGTAACCGTTTCTCCAAATCCGTTTATTGACAGGCTCAATGTTTCATTAAAAGATGCTGCTGGCAAAAAAGTATTGCTGCAATTGTTTGATAATGCCGGCCATATTACTGCACAAAACCAATTAACCTGTAGCAGTAATAAGGAGACCAGTACCCTCAGCATTCCACGCAACTTACCACCCGGAAGCTACCTGTTACGGGTAACGGTTGATGATAAAGTAACGGTACATGCGTTAATTAAAAACTAACTATCTACTTTCTCATAAAGTAAAATGATTGCCTTGCAAAGGGCAGTCATTTTTACTTTATTATTGTACCAGTTTAAATGAAGCGCAAAAAGAAAAAGAAATATAAATGGTGGGTATTGCCGGTATTCATTTTTGTGGTACTCTGCATTTATATAGCAGCCATGTACTGGTGGCAACAACAGCAGGAAGACAAAGCAAAATTTACCATGTACCCCGGCTTTGGCATACAGTTGCCGGCAGGCTATATGATTCATGGCATAGATGTAAGCTTTTATCAGGAAACAGTTTACTGGCCTTCGGTAAAAGCAATGAAGGAAGCAGAAATACAAATTGGCTTTACATTTATTAAAGCCACAGAAGGGCTGGGCAATACCGATAAGCAGTTTAAAAGAAACTGGCTACAGGCAAAACAGGCAGGCATTTGCAGGGGAGCCTATCATTTTTTTCTCGCAACAAAAGATGGTGGAGACCAGGCAAAAAATTTTATAAATAATGTAAAGCTCGAAAAAGGCGATCTGCCTCCGGTGCTCGATATAGAACAGCTTTACGGCGTTTCTCCCGTACTTATGCGCAGCCGTATAACTGAGTGGTTGCTGGTAATTGAGAAAGCTTACAAAGTAAAACCCATCATCTATACCAATGCCGATTTTTATACCCGCTATCTTGGCGATGCTTTTAACGCCTACCCGCTTTGGGTGGCGCATTATTTTGAAAACATACAACCCCGTGTAAGCCGCGACTGGACCTTCTGGCAACACAGCAGTACCGGAAAAATAAACGGCATCAGAAGCCAGGTAGACTTTAATGTTTTTAACGGCGACTCCACATCCTTTAAAGAGCTGCTGATAAAATAGCGGTTTTTTTTTGAGCCTCAGGTAATAAAAAAACCGCCTCAAAAAAGGCGGCTGTAAAATAGGTGTCCTAAGGTTTTTAAAGTAACTGGTACGAGATAGGCAGGGTAAATTTGGTTTTTACATTCTTTCCTTTCATTTGTCCGGGTGTCCATTGGGGCATCCCTTTTATTACTCTTAACGCCTCTTCTTCCAGGCCATCTCCAAACTTTGGCGATACTACCATTGGGTTATAAATTTTGCCCCTTTCATCCACATCAAATTCCAGTACTACCCTTCCTTCTGTATTGTTATCAAGTGCTGCCTGTGGATATTGTAGATTATCCTCCACATATTTTGCCAGCTCTTTTTCGCCACCCGGGAATGAAGGCATTATTTCGGCCCTTGCATAAACGCCGTTCTTATCCATTTTCATTTCGTCTTTGCTGTTACCCGTTGCAGGCATTGCAACGGTAACTTTCCCTTTTTTTGTCGCCGGCGCAACAACTACAGCAGTAGCGGGTGCAGATTCTTCATGCGTTACTCCGTTTTCCTCATGCATTTCACCCATTGAATCGTAGGGCATTGGCCTTGTGCCGCTTTCAGAATCCATATCGCCTATATTCATATCATTTGCCGCTGCGGCCCTTTCTTCCGGTGGCTGGCATGCGCTAAACATTGCAACAGTGGCAAATATTAATACAATTAAACTGAGGTTTTTTTTCATAACATAATTTTTATTACCTGTTAAAAAACAAAGACCGCTCCATAAACCGTAACCGCAAGCCAAGGTTGCTTCATTTTAAATTTTGGAATAGTTTTTTTATTAACCCGGCTTAGGTTCTTTGTGAAGCTTTACTTGCGTCGCACTCTTGTACTGCAAATCAAAATGCAGCTTCTATCGAAGCGGTAATTAATAAAACACAAAAGCTGGAATTTTTTAAAAAATTCCAGCTTTTGTTATAAGCCGTTACTGCTATTTTTTATTCTTCATTTTTCATTCTTCATTCTTCATTCACCATTGCCCATTGTCCATTGTCCATTCACCATTACTGCTTTACAAACTTTTGAATGGCCGTTCCATTATTATCTTTTACCCGCACCATATATGTACCCGGCGCAAGGCTGCCCACACTAAAACTATATGCCACAGCTTTAGCCGTAAACTGCAGCAATTGCTTACCCTGTATATCAAGAACCGCAATGGTGCTGGTTATGGCGGCATTTAAACCTTTTACCGTAAGCTTATCTTTTGCAGGGTTAGGGAACAGTTGTATGCTGCCCGGTTTTAAATAAGCGATGCTTACCGTT
>JBBRDW010000148.1:0-9591 GCA_038203525.1 Chitinophagales bacterium
AGGTTTGGCACCTCGATGTCGGTTCGTCACATCCTGGGGCTGGAGAAGGTCCCAAGGGTTCGGCTGTTCGCCGATTAAAGTGGCACGTGAACTGGGTTCAGAACGTCGCAAGACAGTTCGGTCCCTATCTGTGGTGGGCGCAAGTAAATTGAGTGGACATGCTCTTAGTACGAGAGGACCGGAGCGTATGTACCGCTGGTGTATCGGTTATGCCGCCAGGTGTAATGCCGAGTAGCTACGTACAGCAAGGATAAACGCTGAAAGCATCTAAGCGTGAAACCTTCCACAAGATGAGTTTACTTTTAAGGGTCGTCAAAGACTATGACGTTGATAGGCTACAGATGTAAAGCTGGTAACAGTTCAGTCGAGTAGTACTAATTGCCCGTATGCTTTAATTTTATTTTTTAACGTAAGTTGAAAAACGTATTCTAATTTGTTTCGCAATCCCAATATGTAATTTATTAGCTGTTAGCCTTTTGCGCATAGCTTTATATTTTTATGGTGGTTATTCCGGGGGTGTTCACCTCTTCCCTTTCCGAACAGAGAAGTTAAGTCCCCCATGGCCGATGGTACTGCACAAACATGTGGGAGAGTAGGTAGCCGCCATTCTTATTTAAAACCCAACCAGTTTACTGGTTGGGTTTTTTGTTTTTGGACCATTTTAGCTATTGTTAAATTATCCGTGAATTGACAATTTTGATTGGTCAATATTGGAGAATGAATAATATTTCACTGTCCAGAAGTAGATAAATCAATTATTCTTACCCTGCTGCCAAGTATAATTTTTATTAATTAACCTCCTAATATCAATACTCAATAGTTATTTGAGTAGTTTTTCTTCTTTGCTTGGGATATATTTTATAACACCACTTAATTTGTGATTGTAATTTTATCTACCCACATAAACTTATAAATAGAATTGCCTTAGTTGCCGAATAGAATTGGCTAAAGTTAAAGTGAGTGACACAACAGGTGCTTATAGTAGCAATGCCGCTGATAATTAAATTAAGCTATAAAGTTTATATGATACAGCCTGGAAGGCTCGTAGTTTAAACGGCGGGTAGAGCGTTTTACAGACAGGTACTGAGGTTTAACTGTGCAATTTTTCATTAGTTAAATACAATTAATTAATTAAAAATTAGCAACTTTTTTATTAGATAAAGTAGGCGATAAAAAGAGAGGGATACAAAGAAGGCTTTGAAGTGACTGTATTGGTATTAACTATTTTTTCTTTTCGTGCGGCGCCTGTCACGGTATTTGAAAATGGGTACTTTACTTTCGGTACCATTAAGTATGCGGTTGATATTCTTCTGATGTGTTAAAATAACGAGTAAGGCAACGGCTACTGAGAACACACGATACAACGTAACATCATCATTAAAGATATATAGAATGAATACTGCGAAAAAAACACCTGCCAGCATTGAGCTTAATGAAACAAAACGGGTAAGATAAAGTACTACAAGAAAAACACCAACACAACATAATGCTGCCAATGGTTGTATTGCGACTATCATTCCGAAAAGCGTAGCTACGCCTTTACCTCCTTTAAAACCCGCCCATATTGGAAAAATATGACCTAAAACTGCTGCAAGTCCCAAACCGATCATAAAATTAGTTCTGGCCCACTCATTATCCATATATGCAGTGAGTAAAGTTGGGGGCAGGGTTGCAATAATTCCTTTTAGCATATCTATTATCATTACAAACGTTCCCGACTTTGCACCGAGTACCCGGTATGTGTTGGTAGCACCGGCATTTCCACTTCCATAGTTACGAATATCTATACCATAAAACCTTTTGCTAACCCAAACTGACGTTGGAATTGAACCAATAAGATAAGCCAATACTATGAGAAATAATTCGATCATTGAAATTGGTTAAAGCTGAATGACAAATATAAGTGACAAAATGTATAAGTAATGATCCCTTAACATGAATTTCAAGGAATTTTAATTGGTGAAATGTATGCAAATCCACTTTTGCCGGGCTATTGTTTCTTTATGTTTTAGATGTAAAGCGCTGGCAGCAAACAATATATCGGCCTCGTCTTCCTGCAAAAGGCCACTCAAAAGTAATTGCCCGTTTTGCACAATACTGTTAGCCAAAACTTTGAAATGCTCCAGAATTACGTTTTTGTTGATATTCGCAAGTATCAAATCGAATTTTTTATTAAATTCCAGCATACCGCTTAATCGGACTGAGATACGTTTACAACTGTTGCGTTCAATATTTTCCTGGGCATTCGCTATACTCCAGTCATCATTGTCAATAGCCTGGATAGCTGAGGCACCCAATTTTTCGGCGAGTATGGCAAGCACGCCAGTTCCAGTTCCAAAATCAACAACGGACTTATCTTCAAAATTTAATGTGCGCATCTGCTGCATCATCAAATAGGTAGTAGCATGATGTCCGGTACCAAAACTCATTTTAGGAGTAATGATTATTTCATGCGCTACATTTTTTGCCGTTTCGTGAAAATGGGCACGTATTGTTACAAAATCGTCAACAGTCACCGGATCAAAATTTTTCTCCCATTCATCGTTCCAGTTTCTTTGAGCAAGCACTTTTTTCGAAAAATTAAGTTGTTTTGATGTAAAAATTTCTGCAACCTCGTTTTCATTAAACGCTGTTTCATCAATAAATGCAAGAAGCATATTTTCCGATTCCTCAAAGCCAGAAAAACCCAAGTCACTCAACTGGGCAATAATTATTTCTGCCACTTCATTGGAAACATGATCAATCTTAATTTCCAGGTAATTATTGTTCATTTAATAAAAAATTTATGTACCCGGCATTTGTTACCCATGGCGTCACCTGTTGCGTCGCACTCTTGTACTGTAGAAAAAAAATCAGCATGTATTGTTGTTGAAAAATGCTATAAACTAACTATCGAAAATGCTTTGGCCCAAAGTAAACAGTAAGGCAATAATGATAAATTTCATTGCAAAAGCCGAAAATTATAATGAAGCTGAATTCAACAATCTTTTGCTTACACCAATTATGGTAAGATATACAATTATTACCGCAAACGTTTTGGAAAACAAATAAATTAACAACTAAGCTACCGGCCAAATAATTATTGCCAAAAATTAACATCAAAAAAATAGACTCGTAATTTTTTCAATCATAACTAATATCTATTGAGCCGGTTCTTTAATGACACGCGTTTTTTAAATCAAATTATTACCACAGCCACTTGTAACATTATTAAAAGAAAGTACAAGAGTGCGACGCAACCAAAGCACCACACTGATTTGGCGCCCGGCTCACAAAAAACTGGTACAAAATGATGTTGGTTTTTTAATGGTAACTGATATTATTGAACGTAGTATGTTTGCAATATGCCTGGTGAAAAAAAAATAGAAACTATATGCGTTTGCGGCGCCGGTACAATGGGCAGTGGCATTGCGCAGGTTGTAGCACAGGCAGGTTTTAAAACTATTCAGTTCGATGTAAATAAAGTAATGCTTGATCGAAGCAAAAATTCCATTTCCCGATCGCTGCAAAAGTTTGAAGAGAAAGGAAAGATAACCAGTACAGAAAGCGTTGCGATAATAAACTCCATCTACTTTACAGAAGTTATTCAGGAATGTAAGGCTGATCTGATTATTGAAGCTATTGTGGAAATTAAAGAGGCGAAAATTGAACTGCTAAATAACCTTGCAGCAATTAATAACAGCAACACCATTTTTGCAACCAATACTTCTTCCATTGCAGTTACTGAAATTGCAAGCGCCACTTCGGTAGCCAACCGGGTTGCGGGATTGCATTTTTTTAACCCGGTACAGGTAATGAAATTGGTTGAAGTGGTGCAGACAGAATTTACCGATCAGGATGTACTGGAAACTTTAACAGAGCTGGTAAGAAAAATGAATAAGACACCGGTTGTTTGCAATGATTCGCCCGGGTTTATCGTGAATCGTGTAGCCAGAAATTTTTATTTAGAAGCGATGTTACTCCTTGAAAAAGGCTTGTGCAGTGTTGAAACAATTGATAGCGTTTTGGAAGCCTCCGGTTTTAAAATGGGGCCATTTAAGCTGATGGATATGATAGGAATGGATATTAATTATCAGGTTAGCACTATTGTTTGGGACGCGTTGGGTAGGCCGGAAAGACTAAAGCCAGCACAAATACAAAAAGAAAAAGTAGATCGTAATGAATTAGGCAGAAAAACAGGAAAGGGGTTTTATGATTATCCTGCAACTCCCGAAACTTAGCTGAGAATTTAACTGGTGAAATTTAAAATCAACAGAGAATGCTGCTTTCAGAAAATAAAAATGTGTTTGTTACAGGCGCAACCGGAATGGTAGGTTCTCATTTGGTGAAAGCATTGGTATCAAAGGGTTGCAAAGTAAAGGCACTGTATAGAACTGTGGTGCCGCAGTTTGCTGGCGCCGAAAAAATTGAATGGATAAAAGGCGATATACTGGATATTGTTTTGATGGAAGAGGCAATGAAGCAGGTAGATCAGGTTTATCATTGTGCGGCTCTTGTTTCTTTTGACCCAAATCAAAAAAATGATCTTAATAATGTTAATATAGCTGGAACAACCAATATAGTAAATGCCTGTATAAGTGCTAACATTCAAAAATTGCTTTTTGTAAGTTCTGTTGCAGCTTTAGGTAGAATAAGGGAGAATGAACCCATTTCTGAAAAAATGAACTGGACCAAAGAAACCAGTAACAGCGAATACGGCAGTACAAAGTTTTATGCAGAAATGGAAGTGTGGCGGGGTATTGGCGAGGGGTTAAATGCAGTTATTGTAAACCCTGTCATCATCCTTGGAGCAGCAGACTGGAGTAAAGGATCGGCAGCAATTTTTAAAAATGTTTATAGAGAATTTCCCTGGTATACCGAAGGGGTTACCGGTTGGGTTGATGTGAAAGACGTTGTAACAGCTATGATTCTTTTGATGAACAGCAATATCAATAACGAACGTTTTATTATAAGTGCAGAAAATATTGGGTACAGGGATTTATTTAACTGTATTGCAGATGAGTTTGGCAAAAAGCGCCCCTCCAAAAAAGTTACAACTTTATTGGCAGCATTGGTTTGGCGATTAGAGGGTTTGAAAGCACGCTTCTCAAAAGTAACACCAATGCTTACCAAAGAAACCGCCAACACTGCACAGGCAAAAGTATATTTCGATAACAGTAAATTATTACAGTATTTGCCAGATTTTAAATACCGCCCTATAAAAGAAAGTATAGCAGCTATTTGTGCCGAGTTTAAAGAAATGTATAACCTTTAATTGTCTAAAAGATGAATGCCGGTAACTTACCGGCATTCTTGGTTCATCATAGACTATCAGAGAAAATCGAATTTGTAATGTGTTCACATTACCCGATACCACATCGAAAACATTAATTATTAGGAGCACCTGCTGCAACCCATTTTTCTATTTGGGTAATATTGCAATCACTCAACATTGCTGCACCTTGTGGCATTGCTGAATAGCCAGATGCATGTGTAATAGTACCAACCAGGTGACCGTTAAGTGCTACCATCTGTACGCTGGCATAAGTTGAAAGATCAATTCCACCGCCGCCATTTACACCCGTATGGCAACCGACACAATTGTCAGCTAAAATTACTGATACTGCACCGCTGTAAGTATATAAACTGGTATCGCAGGTAGTGCAGTTTTTAGTGTTGTTTGCTCCCTGGTTAATCCATCTTCTTATGCTCGTTATCTGATTGGAAGTTAATTTTGGATTGCCTTTTGGAGGCATTTCGCCATTCTTAATCACTGTATAAATTTCACTTCTGCCTGCATTACCCGGCACAATACCTTCTCCTTTCATGATATTTTTGTAGCTGTCTAAAACATAACCAGCTTTATGTGCAGCCGCATCGTGGCAGCCGCTTTTGGCACAACTACTTTGAAAAATCGGTAATACATCTCCTTCAAAACATACCTGCGCTGCTTTAGCATCTAAGGCAGTTTCTGCTGCATTATCAGCAGCTGCGGCTGGCGTTACATTGTCCGGGGTATTAACCTGCCGCTGACAGGCAAAAAATAATACGATCGTTCCTGCTGCTACAAATGCGAGTGACTTTTTCATAGAATGATTTTTTTTGAGTAAATAATTTTTTTAACTGATAACTGGATTTGTGTCTTTCTAAATTCTTAAAAAGCTGGTGATATTTTTTGAGATTAACAAACGGCCCGTAATAACCCTGTCAGTTCATTATTCCATTCTAAAATTCCCTTATGTAATTCAATTGTAAAATAAAACTAATCAAAGCGCAGGCTTCAGCACAAACATTACAGGCCAATCGGGTAAAATCCAACGCTGAACAGGAATATATCTTTGTCAGGTAGTTTTTTGTGTGAGGAGCTATCCGGGTTTAAGCCTTTTATATAAGCCCATCTTTTCTTTTTTTGTATCGGCACTTTGTTTTCATGGCATCGCCTGTTGTGTCACTCACTTGTACTTCTTTTTTTATGGCATCAGTTTCCTGCATTAAATAGGAGTATCATCGGCAGCAAAATATAAACAGCAAAAAGTACAATGCAGGCTTATATCAACTGCCGGAATTATGTATACAATCCTTAACACAAGAATGATTTGTATCAGCTTGCAGAATGACCAGCATCAGCCACCTGGCGAGAACCATATTTTAATTTTGTTTACAGCAAAATTTATAACTATGAAAAAGACAATTCTTCACATCATTTTTTTAATGATCACTTTTTATTCATCTGCTCAATGGTCGGTTGATTCTCTGATAAATGTTTGTGCCAGCGACAAGTTAAGCACCTATGGAAGTAAAACTATGTTTGTAAATTATGGAAGCTGGGAGCTTTACGATTTAAATACTTTAAACTCGACCACGGGTTTATTGACGTTGGGGCGCAATAGTATTAAAGTTGCATCAGTTGCAAACTTGGCCTACTTTGGAGGAGGTCAGTATGGGCCTTTCGCAGATCCTGTCTATACACAAAATGTAGATGTGTATGATTTTAATTCAAACACCTGGACTTTAAAGAAGCTAAGTAAGGCGAGAGAAATTGGAGCATCTGCTGCGGTTGGCAATAAAATTCTTTTTGCCGGCGGTCGTGATGCCCTTCATATGTATAACACCGTAGATATTTTCGATGCATCAACCGGAATTAGAACCAGAGCAAGACTCTCTAAAGCACGCACCAATATTGCAGTTGCCGTAAATGGCAACAAAGTGGTTTTTGCGGGTGGCTGGTATTTCGACTTCTCTTATAACCGCCTGGTTTCAAATGCTGTTGACATTTATGATGCAAGTACCGACCTGTGGACCAATGCTACTTTGTCTCAAAAAAGAGAAGAAATAAGCGTTGCTTCTGTAGGAAATAAAATAGTGTTTGCTGGCGGTATCCCTAATGCAGGTGGCACTAATAAAATTGATATATATGATGTTTCAACAAACGCCTGGTCAACGGCTGTTTTATCCGCACAACGCAACGATATGACGGTAAATGTGGTTGGTACAAAGGCTTATTTCGCAAGTGGCGTAGGTGCGTCAAATAAAGTAGATGTATATGATGCCGTCACCAATACGTGGAGTGTGTTAACGATGCCAAATAATCTTGTAAGTGCTGCAGGTGCGGTTGTGGGCAACCAAATTTTCTATGCCGGCGGTTATGATCCAATAACCTATGCTGTTTCAAACGCAGTGCAGATTTACAATACTTCAACAAACAGCTGGACAACCACTACCATTTCGCAGGCAAGGGCCGGCAGTAATGTAGTAAGCATTGGAAATATTACATTGTTTGCAGGTGGGTTTACAAAAGTAACCTACCCCGGTATAGGCTCTACCCGCCTGGACATCTATACTTTGCCGTTAAATATTGCTGGTAAAACAACCAGGTTTGACTTCAGAGTATTTCCTAACCCTGTTAATATTGTAACGCAGTTTTCAGCAGGTAAGGAAGCAAAGCTGCCGCTTGTTCTTCGTTTGTATAATGATATGGGCAACATAGCCGCAACATATAAAATTATCAACCTAACCACAGCCCTTAATTTAGGTAATATTAAAGCCGGAAAATATATTTTGTCGGCTTGCGATGCTAATGGCAATTGCGTAAGCAAAATGATTATTAAAGAATAACAATTAAGAATCGGTTATCCTTTTGGCAATGAATTAATTGGTGAAGTTTGATGTTATAACACCTGGTGCGGTTAACCGGGAATAGCCCATAAAAGAACCAAAAGTACAAGAGTGCGACGCAACAAGCGATGCTATGAAAAACTAATGCATGGCCCAAAAAGCAAAAATCTTTCTTCTTGAAAGGCTTTTGCTTTTTTAAGATTACCCTTGTTACCATCCAAGTAACCAGGCAAATATCAATGGCGCAACAATCGTTGCATCGCTTTCTACAATAAACTTGGGCGTATGAATATCTAATTTACCCCAGGTAATTTTTTCGTTTGGCACAGCGCCGCTGTAAGAACCGTAAGATGTAGTGCTGTCGCTTATTTGGCAAAAATAACTCCAGAACGGAACATCGTGCCACTCAAGATCCTGGTACATCATCGGCACTACGCAAATAGGAAAATCACCCGCAATTCCTCCACCAATTTGAAAGAACCCAACACCTTTACCGCTTGAATTTTTGCGGTACCAATCGCTCAGTTCCACCATGTATTCAATTCCACTTTTCATGGTGCTAGCCTTCAGCTCTCCTTTAATACAGTACGATGCAAAAATGTTGCCCATGGTACTGTCTTCCCAACCCGGCACTACAATCGGAATATTTTTTTGCGCAGCCGCCAACATCCAGCTATTCTTAGGGTCAATTTCATAGTATTGTTCCAACACGCCGCTCAGCAACATTTTATACATGTATTCATGTGGAAAAAATCTTTCACCCGCAGCTTCTGCATCTTTCCAAATCTTGTGAATATGCTGCTGCAATCTTCGGAAGGCCTCTTCTTCAGGAATGCAGGTGTCTGTAACACGGTTGTAATGATTCTCCAGCAAATCCCATTCTTCCTGCGGACTAAGATCCCTGTAATTTGGAACTCTTTTATAATGGCTGTGCGCTACCAAATTCATAATATCTTCTTCAAGGTTTGCACCTGTGCAACTGATTATCTGCACTTTATCCTGGCGTATCATTTCGGCAAAAGAAATACCGAGTTCGGCAGTACTCATGGCACCTGCAAGCGTTACCATCATTTTGCCACCTTCCAGCATATGCGTTTCGTAACCTTTGGCTGCATCCATTAGAGCTGCCGCATTAAAATGGCGGTAGTGATATTCTATAAATTGAGAAACGGGTCCTTTAGTCATTGCGTAAAAATTTAGAGGGGCAAAAGTAACAAAGCAATGGCAGATTTAAGATTAAGGATTATATCAAGTATTTTTTTGGGCCGGGCTAAGGCTTTTCATGGCATCGTTCCTTGCGTCGCACACTTGTACCTTTTTTGGTGTGGGCAGCTTTCAACAGCAGTATTACTGTTTAAAAACTCCAATTCTTTTTTTATAATTCATTCCAAACCTGCTGCCCAAACTGCTCTAAGGAAGGATCTCTTGCACCCATTAATAACAATACACAATCATCAGTAAAATGCGTATGCGCCGCTGCAAGAAAATCATTTCTGT
>JBBRDW010000149.1:0-9554 GCA_038203525.1 Chitinophagales bacterium
AGCAAAGTGTTTAGCCCAATCAACAGGCAAATAGAAAAATGGTATGCCAAGAAACACAAGTGTGGTTACATAGAAGCAAATGCACAAGTGCAACAAATCACTGTACATCACAGATACCTGTTCATACACTGGTATTGGGGGTAAACATCTTTCTAAACTAAAAAGACTGGTAAGAGCCGTATAACAGGAGACTATCACGTACGGTTCTGTGATAGGGTGAGGTTGTGATACCTTGCCCTACTCGGCCAAAGGAACGGTGCACATTGAACAATTGCTGGGCCTAAAAAAATTGCTTAACTCTTTAAAGTGTACAATTGCACTGCTGCCTTTCGCGATGGAATCCATGCGGCAAGTACTGCAACGGTAAGTACGGTAACAGCAACCAGTAAAAAATCTTCAACGCTCATTTTTACCGGGTAGTAATCAATGATAAAAGTGGCGCCGCCTAATTCAATCAGGTGGAATTTTAACTGCAGCAAACAGATAATAAAAGCGATGACCATGCCTGCAATACCGCCAACACCTGCAAGTACCAGACCCTCGGCCAGAAAAATACTTTGTATGCGTGTATCGGTGGCGCCCATGGCTTTTAATACAGCGATGTCTTTTTGTTTTTCGAGTACCAACATAGTAAGTGCGCCAATCATATTAAACGCGGCCACTAAAAGTATGATAGAAAGTATGCCGTAAATTACCCATTTTTCTATCTCCATAATGCTAAACAGGCTTTGGTTTTGTTCGTATCTCGTTTGAATTTTATAACTACTGCCCGTAATCTGTTGTAGTGTTTTTTGCATATCCATTGCGTTTACTCCCTGCTTCAGAGAAATCTCTACACCGCTGTATTCAGTAGCAGAAAGGTCGAGCATATACTGCATAAAAGCCAGGTTGGTAAAAGCATATTTATCATCAAACTCCTGCTGCACGGTAAATATGCCTGAGGTACTCACGTTAAAAGAATGCATGGCATCAAGACTGCTGAAGTTAGTGGCCTTTCTGTTGGGCAGGTAAATAACAGGCTGCGATAAATTATTTTCAGGATCGGCCCCCACCGCATTGCTTATGCCAGCGCCCACCACAATCAAAGGAGCCTCAGCATTACCTACTTTATAGGCTCCCCGTTCTATGTGTTTGTCCAGGTGGTTTACCTGGGTGTAATTTTCGTCAACGCCTTTTAAAACAACAATGGTTTGGTAGTCGCCGTTTATCAGTACCGCTTTTTCCTCGGTATAAAAACTTAGTTTGCTTATGCCGGGCGCGGCACTTATTTTCTTGACAAGATCAGGTTCGAATGAGATAAATTTTCCTTTGGCAGCTTCTATTTTTACATCGGCATAAAAGTCGCCGTAGAGACCTTTTACCAGGTCCTCAAAACCATTGAATACACTCAGTACTATAATGAGTGCAGCCGTGCCCACCGCAATGGCCAGTACACTAATCCATGCGATGATATTGATGGCATTGACCGATTTCTTTGATCTGAAATACCGCCATGCAAAAAGAAAATTCAATGGTTGGATTTTTTATGATGAAATGCTGTAAATGCTTTTGGCCCCGTCATTATCTTTCATGGCAACATCGTTGCGTCGCACTCTTGTACTGTTGAATCTTTGTGCGGCTGCAGCATCACAAACTCGGGCAACGCATTTTGCAGCACTATAAAATCTGGGCGCTGTCGTCCACCACGGCTGCCGTTTCCACGGTATTGGTGGTTACCACATCACTATGGTGAAAGAATTTTTTCTGGAAAACAAGCAAAGAGATAACACCGGTAGAAATAGAAGCATCGGCAAGATTGAAAACAGGGCGGAAAAACTCAAAATCCTCTCCACCCCAAAATGGAAACCAGGAGGGGTAATGCGCCCCCGAAATAATCGGGAAGTATAACATATCTACCACCCTGCCATGTAAAAAAGATGTATATCCACCACCTTCAGGTAAAAGCTGCGCGACCAAAAATGGTTCGCTGTTGCTGTATAGCAAGCCATAAAACATACTGTCGAGCAGGTTGCCAAGTGCTCCTGCATATATTAATGCTGCACAAATAATAAAACCACTGTGGTATTTTTTACGAATGATATTACGCAGGTAAAAAGTACCAAAAACTACTGCCACCAGCCTGAAAAGCGTGAGGATGATCTTGCCAAAGTCGCCGCCAAACTGCCAGCCCCAGGCCATGCCCTCATTTTCTACAAAATGCAGTCTGAACCAATCGCCCAGTACGTTGTGTTCTTCACCAAGATAATAGTTGGTCTTAATGTAAAATTTCAAAGCCTGGTCGGCCAATAACACTGCTATTATAAGTAAAGCTATATTTCTGCCCTTCACTGTTTTAAAAATTTTAGCGACAAAGATAGGGGAAATGAAAACTGTGCTGCTGAACTTAACAAATGCTTGAAAGTCTAAAGCAGCAAAGGCTTTTGCAGGGCCGGCAAACCACTTAAATAATATTTAACCTCTTCCGGAAAAGCTAAGCGAAACTTACCGGATGCATTTCTTTACATTTACAGAAATCCGGTCTGCCATTCATTAATTAACTTAAAGATATTTTTAGTATGAAGGTTCTAACACTTGCTGTTTTATTTGTGTCTACCACACTTTTATCCTGCGCTCAGCAGCCCGTAAATGGATATATAAAAACAGAGCAGTTAATCCCCATGCGGGATGGCACCAAGCTTTTCACTGCCATTTACACGCCGGTTGATAAGAGCGAAAAATACGCATTTCTCCTTGCCCGAACCCCGTATTCAATTGCACCTTATGGTGAAAAGGCTTTTAAAAGAAATCTTGGTCCTAATGCTCTATTTGCCAATGAAAAATATATTTATGTTTACCAGGATGTACGTGGCCGGCATATGAGCGAAGGGCAGTTTGAGGAAATGACCCCGGCAATAGACAATAAAACAGAAAAACAAACAGACGAAAGTTCAGACACTTACGACACAGTTGACTGGCTTCTGAAAAATGTGAGCAACAATAACGGAAGGGTAGGTATTTATGGCATTTCGTATCCAGGCTTTTATGCCACAGCTGCCCTGCCAAATGCTCATCCGGCTATAAAAGCAGTTTCGCCTCAGGCGCCGGTTACTGATGAATTTGAAGGTGACGACGCTTACCACCGCGGCGCATTTTTCCTGATGGATAATTTTGGCTTCCTTAATTTTTTTGATCATCCAAGAGATGCACCACGGCAGCAGAATCCACAGGTTAGCGATGCTGTAAAAATTGAAGACGTTTACGATTTTTATCTTAAAAACGGCGCCATAAAAAACCTTAACGAACGCTACTTTCACGGCCAAAGTAAAATTTGGAACGAATATCTGCAGCACAATACCAACGATGCTTACTGGCAGGCCCGCAATATAAGGCCGCACCTCACCAATATAAGACCTGCCACGCTTTTAGTTGGAGGTTGGTTCGATGCCGAAGACATGTTTGGCGCTTTGCATACCTACGATGCAATTGAAAAACAAAACAAAGGCAACGATAACCGCCTGGTAATGGGGCCTTGGACGCATGGAGCTTGGGAAAGCAAAAACTGGAGTAAGTTCGATACCTACAATTTCGGCAGCAATACCAGCGCTTATTTCCAGCAGATGGAGCTGGATTTTTTTAACTTTTATCTTAAAGACAAGGGTACCTTTAACGCTTCAGAAGCAACTGTTTTTGTCACCGGCAGCAACCAATGGAAATCCTTTACACAGTGGCCTCCAAAAGAAACATCGCCGAAAAAATGGATGTTGAATGAAAACCATAATCTGCTGCTTGCAGATGGTAAGCCAAAAGGAGAGGATGAATATGTTTCCGATCCTTCAAATCCAGTTCCCTATCTCAATAAGAAATCTTCTGACAGGCTAAATGAATACATGAGCGCCGATCAAACATTTGCTTCGCAGCGCAAAGATGTGGTGTATTATACCAGCAATATTTTAACCGAAAACCTTACGCTTTGCGGCCCGATAAAAGCAAGCCTTTTTGTAAGTACAACCGGAACCGATGCGGATTTTATTGTAAAAGTTATTGATGTGTTACCAGACAGCACCCAAACCCAGCAATTGGTTCGTGCAGAAGTGCTGCGCGGCAAATTCCGCAACAGCTTCGAAAAGCCAGAGCCATTTGTGCCCGATCAAATTACGCCGCTTAACCTGGCGCTAAATTCGGTGGCACATACGTTTTTAAAAGGGCATAAGATAATGATACAAATTCAAAGCAGCTGGTTTCCGCTGGTTGACAGAAACCCCCAGCAGTTTATGAATATTGCCAACGCCAACGATGCGGATTTTAAAAAGGCAACCATTACAATTTACCACGATAAAGTGCATCCCTCTACGATTGAAGTGTTGCAGTTAAAGTAATTTCAAAGCCTGTAAGTTTATGCAAATTTATTTTTTGGGCCTGGCTTTATAACGCCCATTGTGCTTCCGTTGCAGCTTGCCCCGCCAACGGCGGTGGTCGCACACTTTTATGTTCAGGTACTTAATTCAGCAAACTTCTATTCGGCAAAAATGCCTTTGAGAACAATAGCGTTTTTGAGAGCCGCTATGCATATGTATTCCTCTGTAGTTCTCTTTTTCTCCTTGGCGCAAAACTTTTACGAATCTTTTTCTACTGCCGGTTCATCAGTAACTATACTTGCGAATAGCTTTGGGCCTATTGCACAAGCCAGCTATAGTTTTATCTGCGTCTCCTGTAATAATACAAGTTAAAAGTCCGTTGAAAAAGTATTTGGCTATTGTTCTTTTACCTGAGTTTCGCCGGTTATGGTAATTTGTGCTTTTCCCTTAAACATTTCTACTTTACCGGTTACACAAACTGTTTTAGTCTTTAGTTTTTCTTCGGGTGCATAGCTGAAGTTCTTTCGGCTATCGCCCCATATTACTATTGTTAAAAGCTGGTTGGGGTAAGTGGCTCCCATATTAAGAAACGTTGGTTTGTTTTTTACTTCATCCAGGTATTTGCCGCCATAAATTTTGCCGCATACAGTAACAGTTTGCCCAATATATTTTACAGCGTCTTTTGGCGTAATTGTTTGTGAAAAAGTAATAATGGAAATAAACAACGAGAGCGTTAAAAGGGGGATGTTCCTTTGCATACTATTAAGTTTTAAATTAATAAAAAAGCTAACCGGGCGGCATTGTTCAAATGCTGCTTTTTACGACGGGGTTATTTTTATTACATTTAAAACGTAGTATGCTGAATTGCGATAAAGATAATATTTTATTGAATTTAAAATATAATTGAATAGTTATTATTTTTCTGTGATTTAGCCGTGCCGTAAGTAATTAGCGTGACGGCATTTGCAGAATATATAACCAGGCGTAGAAGAGTGCGACGCAAGAAAAGCTGAATATGGGTATGCTGACGGGCCCAAAAGAATTATAACATAAAAGACTCATTTGAATTCGGGTTTAGGAAGGAGGCTACCCGCCGGGTGAGATATTCTTCTTTGTCTGAAATAATATTTAGCAGTGTGAGCTGATTAATGGCGCGATTAAGGTTGTGTTGCTCATAATTTGCACCGTAATAAATATCGTTCTGCAGGTAATCTGTAATAAAGCGAAGGGCCTGCATGTAGATCATAAACTTGCCGGCATAGATAAAATATTTTTTTTCTTCATTGGAGAGTTCGTCCTGCATTTCGCTTAGGTAGCCTTGTACAATGGCATCGAAATATTCTTCCCTTACTGCTATTTTTTCATACTCGGTTTCTTCTTCGCCCGCTGGGGAAAGGTAAGTGCGCATCATATCGCCCATATCGCTTATAAAGTAGCCCGGCATAACTGTATCAAGATCAATTACACAAATGCCTTTGTTATCTTTTGAAAAGAGTACATTACTTATTTTAGTATCGTGATGGGTTACTCTTTTTTTAAACGATGGGTTTTGCGGAATATTATTAAAAATATCAACAATGTACTTATATGATTCCAGTGCCGAGATAATTTCTGACGATTGTGTGACCCTGCTGCTATTCCCATTTTTTGAAGCTTCTGCAAATTGACCATATCTGAGATTTAGATCGTGAAAGGAAGGAAGGGTAATCTGGAGGTTGTCAATATTAAAACCCGAAAGCAGTTTTGTAAATCTGCCAAACTGTTGGGCAGCTTCATAGGCAAGCTGGGGGTTTTCCAGTACGGTATATGTTTGAGAGCCTGCAATAAACTCAAACATTCTGTAGTAGCCATCTTCGTTCAGTTTAATTAAACTTTTATTGCCTGCTGAGAAAACGGGAGCAGTGAATAGGTAGCCCGGCGAATGCTGTTTAAGGTAAGTGTTAATTGCATTGATATTATCATCTATAGCTCCCGGATTTGTAAATACTTTATTATTGATACGCTGCAGTATAAACTTTTTATTTTTATTCGTAACAAGCCAGGTGTGGTTGATAAGCCCGCTGCCAAATGGAGTGGCTTTGGTTTCCAGTGGATCAAAATTAAACTGGCTTAATAAAACGTTTATCATAAAAGTTGGTTGCTTCTGAAGAATGGGGTTAATGTAAATTTATACATTCGGGTTTATGTTTTCAAACACAACCGTTTGCTCAATTTTACCCTCCGTATACCATCAACTGAGAATCAATAATAATTTTATAAGAGCTGTTTACATCTTTTTCATCATCTTTTTTACCGAGAAGTTCCACAAGCATCTCTGTGGCTTTTTGTCCCTGAAGGTAAGGGTGCTGTTCAACTGAAGCCATTGGAGAATATTTAAGGTGTTGTACCATCGGCATGTTTACAAAACTCACAAAGCACACATCTTTATTGATCTTTACATTTTGATCATGGGCATAATGCATAGCATCCAGTGCTACATAATCGTTAAATGTAACTATAGCGGTTACTTTTCTTTTATGGGCCAGCAATTCCTGTGTTGCAATGCAGGTACTTTCTTTCGAAAGATCGCTGTTCACAATTAATGATGGATCATATTTAAGCCTGTGTTTGCTCATGGCTATCTGGTATCCTTCCTGCCTTTGTTTTGTTGCCACCAGCTTTTCGGGCCCGTTGATAAGCCCAATAACCCTGTGGCCTTTTTTCAGCAGATAACTAATGGCCTGTATGGTGCCCGATACCATGTTGCAGGCCACATAGTGTATGTCGGGCATATTAGGTATACAGTCAAAAAAAACAATAGGAATGCCCAGTTTTTTCAACGTTTCAAAATGTTCGTACGAACTGGTGTGTTTTGAAATGGAAACAATCAATCCGTCTACACGGTGTTTTTTCATTGTATCAACAATCCTTTTTTCCCGGTCGGCATCGTCACGCGACTGGCCAAGTAAGACGGTGTAGTCGTTCTTACCCGCCACGTCTTCAATACCGCTTATGGCAGCCGAAAAAAACCACTCAGATAAAAAAGGGAGTATCACTCCAATCGTAAAAGTTTTTCGCTGCTGAAAATAAATGGCCGCCTGGTTGGGTTCGTACATTAATTCCTTCGCCAGTTCTTTTACGCGTGTTTTGGTACGCAGTCCAATACTTGAATGATCGTGCAAAGCCCTTGATACGGTTGATATAGATATATTCAACCGTTTTGCTATTTCCTTTATCGTTGGCTGTTTTGCAGGCATCTTGAAGTAAAGCTATTTCAATAAATAAAAAATGCAGGAATATTTTTTGTGGCCCGGCAAAGTATTTCAATTTTGCATCCGTTGCGTCGCACTCTTGTACTGTAATACATTTGGCAGCAAAGCGAATTTAAGCCGCATCCTAAATCTCCCCAAAATACTCAGCGATTTTTATTCTTTATGGAATGCCAAACCCTATTTCCTGAAATACTTTTTACCGGCTGCATGCTATTAATAAGTCGATTAAAATTACGCAAACGTTTGCACGGCAATTTTGAGCAGTATTGCTTAATGTCTCATTAGATTTGAGCCCAAACTGACTGTAAAATTAAATACGTATCGCCAAAGAATTATGTCATTAATATTATCAATGCAGCAGATTAAAATTAATAACTGTCTGCTTTAAATATTGGGAAATCTTTAGTGCTTGCTTTATGATCATTAATTCACTTCATCAAAAACCTCAATTGTTATGAGAAAATTACACAAATTATTTCTTATTCCACTCCTTCTCATTTGCGTGGCTGTGCAGGCGCAAACGAGAAATGTAAAAGGGAAGGTGGTATCTGCCAAAGATAACCTGCCCGTATCTGGTGCTACTGTTTCGGTAAAAGGCAAATCAATTGGTACAACAACGGGTAACGATGGAGCTTTTTCTATTAACGTGCCTGCTGGCAGTGCCACAATTGTTATTTCCTACATCGGTTTTACATCTTTCGAGAAACTTGTAGATGCCGGTATTTCTGAAATATCAGTAACACTTGTTCCTTCAGCAGGCGAGCTTGGGGAAGTAGTAGTAACGGCATTGGGCATTTCCCGCCAGACAAAGACACTTGTATATGCAACCCAAACAGTAAAAACCGGTGAACTTACAGAAGCAAGAGATGCGAACAACGTAATCAATTCTTTGCAGGGTAAAGTTGCCAATGCGGTTATTAATCAGGGCTCCGGCGGGCCAGGTAGCGGTGCAAAGATAGTTTTACGCGGTAACCGTTCTATTCAGGGAAGTAATAATGCGCTTATAGTGGTTGATGGTGTGCCTTTCAGTAATAATACAAATGGCGCAGCAGGTAGCGACTTTGGCTCTGTGCAGGGTTCAGATGGCGCGTCAAGTATTAACCCTGATGATATTGAATCTGTAACAGTTTTAAGAGGTGCCTCTGCAGCGGCTCTTTATGGTAGCCAGGCAGGTAATGGTGTAATAGTTATTACTACCAAAAAAGGCAAAAAAGACAGGATGGCTGTAACGCTAAATTCTGGCGTAGCTGTTGAATCAGCATTTTCTTTACCATTTTTTCAGAACCAATATGGACAGGGAAATGGCGGTGTCCTTGATGGAACGTCCGGTGAAAGCTGGGGTGCAAAAATGACCGGCCAGTCTTATACTAATTTTCTGGGTGAGTCTTCCTCCTACTCTGCTCAACCCGATAATGTCAAGGATTTTTTCAGAGATGGGGTAAGCTTTAATAATTCTCTTGGTATTTCCAGTGGTAACGATAAAATGCAGACCTATTTATCCTATACCAACAACAGTATTCAGGGAATTATTCAGAGAAATGATTTAATGCGTCATACAATAAATTATAGGATAACCAACCAGATTAGCAAACGCTTTTCAACCGACGCGAAAATTACCTATATAAACCAGACCATTAAAAACAGGCCACGCACCGGTGAAGAAAATTCTCCAGTAAGTGATATTTACAATATGGCCAGGAACATTCCTACTGCGGATGCAAGCAGATATGACGTATTAAATAATATCGGAATACCAACGCCTACTCCTTTCCCTTCCACATTAAGTTCTATCTACCAGAATGCATATTGGATGATTAACAGAACTGCCATAAACGAGGACAGAGACAGGATTGTAGGATTTTTATCTGCAAAGTATAAAATAACTGATTGGTTGAGCTTAACCGGCAGAGCTAACCTCGACAGAACTTTTGACAGGGGTGAGGAGCAATATTCACAGGGAACGATTCTC
>JBBRDW010000150.1:0-9510 GCA_038203525.1 Chitinophagales bacterium
CCAATTCCAATATTGCCACCTGACTTAAATGTCATACGGTTTAAATTATTGGTAAAAAGGCTCAGGTCAAATGCATTGGTGGTTCCAAGTTTACTGGTAGCTGTAGCAGCATTGCCAGTTAGTTTCCAAGCTGTTCCAGCAGCTGGATTTAGTTTCAAAGCTTGTCCATTTGCTTGATTTGAAAATGTAACTACTATTAAAGTAGTGGCAATTAAGGAGTAAATTAAGGTCGTTCTTACCGTTTTAATTTTAGTGAACTTTTTCATTTTGTTTAATTTTTAAATTTTTGCCTACTCTGTTCGGTTTTCGGCTTCGCCGTTTTTGTTTTTATAATATTGACACAATGCTTATTTTGTTACTATGTTGCCCAATTATATTCTGGCAGTACAAGAATGCGACGAAACAGAAGTTTTATTATTATTCTCAAGCAGGGCTGATAATTTTTCTTAAAAGGCAACTTTAAATGAACTTTTTTTAGGCCAACTATTGAGTATAAATTTTTGCTTTTGTTCCGCCATCGGCTGATTCTTGTAGTGTATATCGTTATTGAACTTTTACAGAAGCATAGACAGAAGTAAAGGTTTAGGATTGAAAATTTACGCTTCGGTCAGGCTTTAGAGATGGTATTTTATTACCAATTTTGGCCTTTTATTAGACGATTCTGCTTCTGAAGAACCAAATACAATTGACGTGTATGGGTTTTCAGACTGTAGTTGAAGCATCATGCCATAGTTTGAGCTGGGCCCAGCTATCCAATCCTTCACCCAACTATTCGGTATAGTGATGGTTTTATTTTCATTCCATTGCTGGCTGGTTGCAGATATTAATACCGGCGAAGAAAGTACTCCGGGTGCTGTGTTCCACGTTACGGTGTTTTCGCTCCACGAGCTGCTGTTGAGCTGATATAAATAACTTGGATTTGTTGAATAGCCGCCAGAATAGGTTGAATTGCCTTGGTTGCAGTCAGGTGCCTTTGATGCATCCGTTACGCCATAAAGTGTGAGCTTAGCAGAAACGATAGTGGCAGTAGGAGGAATGTAAGAAAGTTGTGTAAATTTAATAAGACTGCGTCTCAGTGTGGGTATGCCGCCTGCTGTCCATGTCAGCGCTGGAAAATCAATTACCTGGCCAGCATTAGTGTTCGCATAATTAGGGTCTGGCTGGTAATATAAAATCATGGCGTCTTCTCCATCTAAACTACCGGGCTGGAGAGTCAGTGTTACGTTGCTTCCGATTGCTGATTGAGTGGCGGTTGCTATTCCATTTTCGGAAGAAAGTACTTGCTCGGAACTGGTTGACGTTGCCGCACTTTCTATTGGTTCTGCTGTATTTTTTTTGCAGCTTATGAGCGAGGCGCTGATAATAAGAGCAATCGCTGTATTAGTTAATAATCTCTTTTTCATAATTAATATGTTTATATTTTTAAATTATTTGCTTACTCTGTTTACCCTTTTCAGCTTACGGGTTTTTGGTTTACGATTTTTTAAATACAGTTTTTGTTTTATCATTTTCTATTTTAAGGATTGCCTGCTTTGTTTCCGGTTTTCGGCTTGCCGGTTTTTGTTTTATAATATTGCCTTTGTGTTTATTTTAAAGAGAATTGCCAGAGCGGTAAATATGTTACCCGGTTTAGTTTAATTTATTTTTGTTTATAAAATGTGGCAGTATGTGGTGCGGTTTTTTTATGTACCAGGCTTTTAATTACTATTGAGCTTCTGTTGCGTCGCACTCTTGTGCTGCTGAAGCTTTATTGAACAAAATACAAAACCGCAGAGCGGGAAAGGCGAAGAGCTATTTGATTTTCTCTGATTCTCAACGTCTCTGTGGTTTCAGTTGCCGCCATAAAAATATTCAGCACAAGTGTGCGACGCAAGGAACGATGCTATGAAATATTACAGCCGGGCCCATAATTGCCTTTATGGAGTTATTCTTAGCTACCGTAATACCGGTTGCATGCCACTCATTTCTAAACGGTTGTTTACCTGCACCTGGTTCTTTAAATTTTTACCGGTTGCCAGTTGATAATTATTTAAAATACTGGTGATTAAAGAATATGGCCTGGTGGTTGGGTTTGCAATGGCTGTTATATAATCATTATCAACTTCATCCAGTTCAAACAACCTTAAAAGCGTTGCCATTAACGGCGCAAGATCAATAAAAAAAGATGATTTGGAATGGCATGGTATACCCACCCGCTGCCCCAGCCTGGAGAGCCTTTCAGCAGGGGTTCCTGCCTCGGCACTCATCTCTACAACGATAGGTGAATTATAGGAAAGCGAATGATAAAACCACTGAAACATAACTACAGATGCATATTCTATTTTAGAAAGATTAAGCACGGGATAATTATCTAAATTATTTTCTGTGGAGCGTCTGCTTAAAAGCATATTGCGGATGGCGTTTGCCAGTTCCTGCAAGGCAACAAGGTCTGTGGTATTGATGTTTGAAGTGTTATTAAAGTTGATCATCATTTGCCAGCATTGTTTTAAGAAGCTTTCAAATAATTCGGTAAAACCAAGGTTGGCATGGTTGGCACGCTGGTAAATTACGGGCTGCACACCTTTTTCACCAATACCATGATTAAGGTCCATACCAAATGCGCGGTAATAAGCGTTCCGGCGGGCGGCTTCAAAATTGGAGCCCAATAAACTGTTTTCGTTCCAAACGGAATAAGGGGAGTTGGAGTAAAAAAGCAGGTGCGTATTATCAATCCACTTGCGTGTTTTGCCATTGCCGGTGACGGTGGGTATGGTAAGGTCTTCGCCATGCTGGTACAAGAAAAGGATGCGTTCAAAAATTTGCACCATTTTGGTGTTCTCCATCATGTAGGCGTAGATGAGATGGAGGTTGGGGTAATAGCCGAGGTATTTGCCAAATACATCTTTATTTGAATCATCCGCTTTTATATAATCAACACAATAAGCCGACATACGATACCAGTATTCGTCTATTGATGCTTTTATTTTTTCTGTATTGAAAACCATAGTAAAGTTTTCTTCCAGGCCGGCAGCATTTTTTAAGCGGGCTGAATCGGTTAATAATACATAAGGGTTTGAAGCTGTAATACTGTGCCTGTTAAAATTTTCTGTCCTTCCTGTATAGTAGTAAAATCCATCATAATTTGTAGGGTTGCCTAAGTTACCAATCTGGCTTTCAAACTCATTTGAAAGGTTGGTAGAGGGTAATGCTACCATTGGGGGCACTGGTGGTGCATTTAGTTTCACCTCAGCATTAGCAGGCTCCAGTATATTAAAGCTCCTGATTAATTCAAACAAAAGCGGCGCGCCAAGTATTGGCATATCAATATCATTTTTAATAATACCAGATATAACTGATGACATAGTTGTAAATTTTATTATTGTTTAATTTTTTGTTGTTGTACTGCGGTTAGAAATAAGTGGTTTTATTACGACCCCGTAACTGCTCATTACACCCAGTGTAAGAATATCATCCTGTATAATCATATCTTCTGTAATAGTTGGAACAGGGCGTGGGCTTGCTGTAATTGCCCCCTGCAGAATTTGTATAGGTGCTGCCTGAAAAGTTAATTTCTGCACAGCATCCCTGAATGTGGTTCCTGCTAAAATCATGCTATTCAAATTGCCGGAAAAGGTTTTTGAAGCCTGTAGATCCGCTTCGATATTTGATTGCGGAGTAATTGATAGCGGGGTAATTAGTTCTTTTGCCATAAAATTTATTTTAGTTAAGTGAATAATGTAGTTGCGCTTTGCCGCCCAACTGTTTTAAAAATTGTGAAAGTTTTTCTGTTGTGTTATCCGTATTGTTTTTTTGTATGGCTACTTTAAAGCCACTCAATGCCACCACACGTAAACTGTTGGCTTTTAAATATTCGTACGGATGGTTTGCCCTGCCGTTAAATTCATCATCAAACTGTTTTAATGCTATGGGCGAAACAAGCTGCGCATTTATTATTTGCGTAATACTCTTGCCCCCAAATGCTTTCTGCTTTGTATGCAGAATAAGCGCAGCAATACCAGGCAGCAATGGCAGTGATCTTTTTATAATAGCTGCTGCTTCTTTATCCGCTTCATCTATTGGATGATTTTCTTTCCATTCTTTTTCCAGGTTATTCCATTCGCCTTTACCAAATAAAACACTACACATAGCACAGTTTAATAACACCCGTAAATAAGATATGGGGTGCGGGTCGCTGGCTTCATAATTAAATACCATATCCGCATCGCCATCTACCACATCGTGCAAAGCAGCAACGGCCGCAAAGCCACTGGTAACAAGCGCTACAGCATCCGCTGCAATCTCCGAACTCCAACCTGCAAAAGTTTTTGCCACTAATGCATCTTTATCTTTTATGGTTTGCAGCAATGCAGAAAGCTCACTGTTCCAGTTAAGGATATGGGCAATCTGATGGCCACATTCATGCAACACAGCCGTTGGCCTTGTTAAGTTGTGGTGCGTAATTTTTATCAATGCCACCGGGCTTAAAGTACCATCCCATAAACGCAGGCCCGCTTTCATAATCGCCGCGCCAAGCCCTTTGTCTAAGTAAGTAATGGCAGGCGGCACTTCCTTATGCATCGGTTCTAAAAACTGCTGCATACACACATTGCAAAGCACATCGCAGCCTTTAAGCATGGCGGCCACATCCTGCTGTGTGCGGGTGTTAATGGCATCGGTATAAAAATGAACCGTGGTTTCGCTGCGCAGGTAATCCGCTTTGTACCGCAATAAGGACCTGCGCAAATGCTGTTGCAAAGCCACACTATTTGCAGAATGTAACTGTTCCTGTAATTTTTGTCCCCGCTGTTCTAACTGCTGTGTGCTGCGGTGCAGGAACTGCTGTATCATAACACCCGTTGATGGCTGCAAACCTTTCCATGCAATGTCCGATGCCATTAGCTCCAGTTTTGCCAGCCGCTTCGCCGCATTGTGCCAGTGTGTTATTTGCCGGTAGAGTGTTTGCATTTTATTTTTTATAAACGAATGAATTTTTTTATGAGCCCAACTGTTGATTGTCTATTTTGCTTTTCCTGCGTTGCTCAATTGTATTCCGGCAGTACAAGAGTGCGACCACCGCTTTGGGCGGGGCAAGCTGCAACGAAAGCTTCATTATTATTCTATTGCCTGGCTCATAAATTTTGTATTAAAGAACTTTAATTAACAAAAGGCATTTGTACTTTAATGGTGGTGGTGCCAAGCGGTACAATGGCTGCCAGCATTGCTTTTCTGGTGCAGTTGCCACATGGTTTTATTGGCGGTTTTGCTTTTTGCGTGTAACCGGGCAGTATGGTTAACTGCATGTTTTGCAAACTGTGTTTAAGTTTTATTTTCAATTTTTCTTTTTGCAGTGAAATTTTAAATTCGGCTACAATGGTTACGCCATTGCGTGGGTCGTTTACTGCTTTTTCAAAATCGGCGATATGGTGTTTTATTTTATCGGCTATTAGCTGCGGCAGTTTTTCTTTTATTATTTTTCCCGCAGTTTCGATAATGCCTTTCATAATAATGCCGCCGACTTTATGCTGACCTGCAATAAAATTTTTGAGGAAACCAGGCTTTAAATTTTTAAGGTATTCGTATAGTTCGCCACCGCTTTGCTGCTTAAGACCTTCGAGTATTTTACAGCTGGTATCTTCGCTTAAATAGATAAGCGCCCTTATGGTTATGCCCTCTTTTAATGAACCGGTAATAATGGTTTGCAGTTGTGTGCTTTGTGCAGTGGGTGTAGTGTTTATTGCAGAATCGTTGTTGCTGCTATTGTCCACAGCATTATCGACTTGAGTACTGTCATCTGTTTTAGCGGGTTCCACTGCTGCACCGCCAATTATTTGCAAATAATAAAAACGTTCGCCTTGGAATATAAGGTTGCGGTTGCGTTTATGGATCGTTCTTACATTTTTACCAAGACCAGGCTGGCCCAGTAATACAGTGGCAGCCTGTGTTGTAAGCGGATGCAGTTGCATATAAGAGGAAGGCGATGCGCTGCCCAAACCCGGGATTGCTTTTTCATTTTTTGAAATGCTGCTGAGCATGGCGCCTTTATTGGCCTGGAACAAATGAATCTTTACATTAAGGGGCTTATTGTTTTTTATACGAAGCGTGTCGGTAATAAAATTATACAGTGAAACGCCGCCAAATGTTTCTACATTTTTTAGTTTGTTAATGTCGAGTGCAGCTTCAAATGTTTTGCTGTGCTTATAATATTTTCCTTTCGATTGCCAGTAGCCATCGCCTGTTTCAGATTCACGGGCTTCGTAGCGAATTACATTATCGGGGAAGTATGCAGCAGCGGCCTGCTCGAAAGCCATGTATGCTTCATGGGTAAGCAACTCAGGATTATTCAGCACTGCATCGGGCAATACACTTATTTTATTTGCCGTTTCTTCTACGGTATGTGCAATAGCTTCATAAACTGCTTTAATATTCTGCGGTTCTGCGGTTTCTAATTTCAACAGTTTTAAACCTTTATCTGCCATTACGTTTGCAAGCTTCATAGCTTTTTCTTCGGATATGTATTTGCTTATCCACTTCGCCATCAGCTTTGCAAGAAAGGCAACCACTTTATCGCGGCCTATAATTTTTATGGCAATTCGGGCTGCTTTTTGTGCGCCCTTTATGGCTGCAGTTATAAAATTCTCCAAGGCCGGAGATGGGTCTTCTCCTTCTTTTAAATTTTCCAGTTCCTGTATAAACTGCTCTTTGGCTTCGTGCAATGTATTATCTGCGGTGGCTTCTTTTTCTACATTGTTTTCATATTCATTCAGCAGGTTTTGCTGCAGGGTTTCATTATCAGTTTGAATATAGCGGGCAATATAATGATCAAACTCTGCCTGTATATTTTGTACTGGGTAAGTGGTAGGTGTTTCACCATCCTCGCCTTTGTAACTGTCATCGCCTTCATCATTGCTGTCTGGTATATTTTCTGCACGATCATCCTGATCATCGTTGTTAGCGTCTTCATCCCTATCGCGGTTATACTGCCTGCTATCATTATCATCAGTTGTTTCTATGTCGCCTGTATCATCACGCTGGCTTGATTTTATCTTAAATAATTTCTTTGCAAATTCTTTTGCAATTTTTCTTATATCGGGCGGTAGTTTATTCAGGGCCAGGTTCAATACTTTTTCTATTAGCGGCTTTACAATGGGGCCTAACTTTTGAAATATTTTTTTAGCAATGGCGCCGCCGCCTTTCTTTTTGGCATGTGCTTTTGCCGCTCCTTTTGCTTTATTGTGCACTTTCTTTAAAAAGAATTCCTGCGCTGGTGTAAGGTTACTTTCCCGCTGCTGGTAAATATTTTCTAATGCAGATTCCAGTTCCGCTTCGCTCATCTGCTGCAATGGCATTGTTTCCATAGCGGCAGCCATTTCATTGAATAAATTATTCGCTTCATTTAATACGGGCTGCAGGTACTGGCTGGCAAGCTGGGCTGTTTGTGTTTCATTTGCAAAAGGGTTTTCGGCTTCATAGCTCATGAAATTTTCCTGCATTTCATCTACCATATTATATACCGCTGTTTCAAATTCACGGTCGTACAGTTCATCCAGTACTTCGTAATACTGCTGCTCTTTTTCATCCACTTCCCATTCGCCTTCTAAAGGTGCTGTATCATATTCATGTGTAAATGGTGTAAAGGATGCATATTGCTCATTGTTGAACTGGGTAAGAGCCTCTCCCTGTTCTGCCGGTTGCTCCAGTTCTGCGTCATCGGCAAAGGGTGTGTAATATTTATTGTTCATATTAAAAGGTTTTAAAAAAATTGATCTAAAAGAAGGATGTGTAATCATTATAAAAAGCATGCGTTATGCACCATTACTTTATCGCAACAATATTCTTACGCAACAGGAATAAATAAATGAAGGGCATGGCACCAGGCAGTAAAATAAACCCGGCGGTTAATGTAATTTTTTGAGTACGGTTAATAAAAAGGCATGTATAAATTTCATAGAGCGCAGTTATTGTAAATACTAATAAAATC
Source organism: Chitinophagales bacterium (assembly GCA_038203525.1). GTDB lineage: Bacteria > Bacteroidota > Bacteroidia > Chitinophagales > Chitinophagaceae > Limnovirga. The sequence continues at coordinate 7,958 of JBBRDW010000150.1, forward strand.
ACTGCTCCTGCAATTACAGATAGCTCCGCATCACCATTATTATTAATTTTAAAAAGTACAGCAATAATCAAATTGCAAACAGCAAGTAATAAACTTTTTTTGAGTAAGAATTCCGAAATGATTTTCATTATTATTTATTTTATTTTTTAAAAATTGTTTGTCTTAAAAATATTGCCAAAACTGTAAGTATGTTACCCCCGGAAATGATAATTTTTTTTACTTTTTTATGCTGAAAACTTTAGTGCCTAACTGTTCTTTCTATTCTGTAAAAGAAGACCAAAAAATGAAATGCAAACAATGAAGCCATAAGTGTTCTAAAATGTCTTTTTAAAAAAAAGCCCCCTGCATTTTACATGCAGGGGGCCAATTGACTAAAGGTTTAACGTCGATTGTTTAGGTTTAAATTTAATTAGGGCGGCGGGTTTTATTCCCCTTTTATAACTTTTATCGTTTTTCCGGTACCATCTTTATACTGGATTTTTACTAGGTATGCCCCGGCATGGAGCCCTTTACCATATAGTTGCCCCGGCACTATATTTTTATACTGGGTTACCAGCCTGCCATCGGCAGTTAAAATATTTACTGATGCTGCATTGGCTTCAAGGCCCTGTATGGTAAAGCCATTGGCAAAGGGGTTGGGTATAGCTTTAATATCTGCAACTGCTGCTTTAGCTGCAACGCTGTTTTGCTGGGTCTGTGCGCCTGGCACCGGTTTGCAGCAACTGTTGGTACCCGTTAGAAAAGTTGTCTTAACGGTATCTGTTTTTACACAACCTAATTTATCTGTAACGGTAACAATATAGGTACCGGCCAGAGAGCAGCTAGGATTGGCTATGTTACAATTACTTAAACCTGCACAAGGAGTCCACACATAAGTATAAGGCGCTGTTCCTCCTGTAGTTACCGCATTAAATGCTAATGCACCGCAGCAGGAAGTAAGGTCTGGGCCAGCATTTACAGAGAAACCGTCACAGCAATTTACTTTGATATAATAGGTGCAGGAATCGCATTTTGAACAGTTTACGCCCCATATATATTTAAGGCTGAATATGCCGCTTACCCCTGAAGGTATTGTAAGGGTACCTGTACCTAAATTGGTAAAGAAGGCATTGGATGTTAAGGCCCATGATGGTGTATTACCCAGTGCATCCTGCAGTGTAACAGTGTTGATATGCGTGGTAATATCGCCGCCACAACTTAATACAGGCGAAAAAGTATTTGTTGTGTTGCAGTTGTAAGTTGCGGTATCGCCGCATTTAAGTGTAGTAGATACCCCATTGGTCTTTACTTTAGTAGAAAGCGTACACTTACATGGATCGCAACTTACCGTAATGGTATACGAGCAGGTATTGCAGATAGTGCCATTTACACCATATGAATAGATAAGCGTATAGGTGCCGGTTGTAGTTGCGGGAACTACTAAAGTACCATTTCCATTAGCTGCTACAAAAGCAGTTGCCCATGATGGTGTGTTGCCGAAGCCATCTTTTAAAGAAACCGAAATGATGGAAGTTACGGCACAGGTACTGGTGCAATTCGTGAACCTGGGGCTA
>JBBRDW010000151.1:0-9475 GCA_038203525.1 Chitinophagales bacterium
TTCTACAACAGTGAATGTTGCAGGATCCAAAAGGCAAAACCGCACATGTTTACACTAAACTACAAAGAAAACTGGAATGGTAAATTATTTACCGATCACTTTAATGAGTTGACGTTGCATTCACATGAATACATAAAGGACGCCATAGGCGAGGTTAAGCTCTTTAACCAACACATGGGCATTGTGCGTATTGAAACCTTGCGCGTGCTTCCATTCTCGCGGATAAGCGATATCGTTAGTTACTCAAATATCGGCAAGTCGCTGCAATTTCAGGCAGAGCTGCTGAACCGGAATCATAATAACGGTGTGCCACTTCCACCTGATACTTTGATCACCCACATGGTGTGCGCCTATGTACAGCGCAATATAGAAGTACAAAGTAAACTCATTACCGAGTGGTGGACTTCTAAACAAATAAAATCTGTAGCATGAAATTATTTGACACACCCATCACTAAATGCTTTGTGGCCCCCATTTATTGCCAACAGCTTGTGCAGTCCGGGCTCTATGAAACTACTTTGTACCAATGGAAAATTTATGGCGGTTATGCGCAACTGGTTACCAAATTGTTCGACAATGACCACTACTATACCGATGGCCAGAAGAAGCTGGATGAAATTAACCCGCCCGACCTAACGTTGCCGGCCTACACGATAAAAGACGTTGAAGATATATTGCCGAAAGATTACCTCATCATGTTCACCAGTGCATCAGAATACATTATCGCGCCATCGTCTTTATACCCGGTGGAAGGCTGCACAGCGGCCCGTATGCCGGATGCATTTGCAATGCTGCTGCTGGAATATATAAGGAAGCGCTGCGTGGATATTACGACACTAAAATTAATACCCGCTAAATGAAAAAACTGATGGAAAAAATATGGTTCAGTATCTGGCATTCGATTTTATACATCGTTGTCGTGGGCCTGTTCCTTTTCATTTATTACTTCATTTCAATATTGTATTTACCATGGAGGAAGAAACTTTGAACATAGAATACCACTTAAAGCGCCGGGTGCTAAAGGCGCTGAACAAATTTAAAAAGGATTTTGAGGCAGCGGAGGAGTTGGGAATAGCGTCGGGTACGCTATACCGTTATAAACAAAGGTTTAATATAGAACGTTGCCCTGTAACAAAAGAATATTCATTTAGAGAAAAGCTGGTTTTGAACGGGTCTTGAATTTTGGAAACGCCGCTTATGTCTATTCGCGGCGCTATTTTTTTAAAAAATGTTATATATAAGAATTAATGAAAAATCAAACCACTATGCACACACATTTTATTTCAATTTACGGCTGCAACGTCAGAGATCTACGGACAAAAACAACATCGTATAGAACATACCAAACTGCCTTACTGCCCATTTCATTTCTCGATTATCATTCCCTGGCAAATACTAAGAAACAAGGTTTTGATTTGATCGCCATTTTTAAAATTCTTCCTAAAGCATAACCATGAAAAATTTTTTATTACTCCTTTTAATAACAGCCTGCAAAATGCCGCATTACTTATACAAGTCGGGTAAGTATGTGGTAGATAGAAGATCAGGCAGCTTAACCACATTTAAAGGAGTGCGCGGTATTTACTTCGTAAAATCCGATACACTTAAAGTGAATGACACCCTATTTATTAACATGATTCATCGATATTAAAATGGCCATATTCATCATAGCATTTATTGCTTCTCTTTTAGCTTTTTCCATTTCGGTGGTTATAGCCATCGCCTGCTTTAGAATGATTGGGCCGGATATGAAGAAACGGAGACTATCGGTAAAGGATAAACGCACAAAATTTAATGCGGCTACTGCACAGTGTAGCACATATAAAAAATGACTAATGCAAACTACAACACTGCCACTCCGACGATTAACACCATTACAAAGTGCACCGCCATACAGACCAAGGCTGCAGTTACAGGCGCTAAGGTGTCTATCGCATTATTGGATACTGAGGGCAATACCGTCTCCAACCACGCAGATATTTTAGCCGCCCTGGGGCAAACGGCTTATAACAATTTAATTGCGACAGCATTATCAGATTTAAATACGGCACTTACATCGGCAAAAAGCGATGCAGATACCGCATTGGCAGCGCTCTAATTTGACAACCATCAAACCGTGCCGGCCGGCAGCCGGCTTATTTTAAATTTATGCCAAAAAGTAAAATTCGTTCGTGCCGGGTATGTGGCTGTACCGATGATGATTGCAGGCAGTGCATAGAAAAAAAAGGCCATCCATGCCACTGGGTAGCAAAGGATCTATGCTCTGCCTGTGAGAATACAGTATTAATACAAAAAGCCCTGGCACCGCTAAAATCGTTACGGGTTTTTAAAAAAAGTTTAAGGGAACAATCTCAATTAAGTGATTATGAAGTGTGAAGAGGTTGCAGGGGTGCGTTGTGAATTAACACAACTTCGGCAGACTGTTCGTCCAGTGCCCGGTAGCTTAGCTACCCATCCCTCTTATTAAAATTTTAACCCGGCCACAGGGTAAGTGGCATTCTTTATTATGTACTACTTCAGTATAATGGGTAATGGCCTCATGCTAAAAAATAAGCTTGAGAAGGAGGTGAATGAATATCTAATAACAAAAAATAGGCTCGTGGTTGAAGCCAAAGAAATTGGAAAGTTCAAATACGAAATTTTACACCACATAGACTATCTGACCATAAAACATATTAAATGCAAAAAGATAAATGCAAGCTTCGAACCCTCTTATTCCAATCAGGGTGATGACTTCATTTTCCGGGGGATATATGCAATCACGTTCATAATTTATAAATCAAAAAATTAAACCAGGTCACAGGGTAAAGTGGCATTATAAATTATGGAACTCAAAGATCTGGAATTATCAGAAAAAGATTTTCAATTACTAATCGATGGATTAGAAGCACTTCCCCATAAAAGTGAAGCCGCAGAGATGTTTGGTGATATTTTTTTGGGTCTTCTATCAAAAGACGACGATGGTATAAAGAAAATTGAAAAGGAAAGAGAAAGACGTAAGCTGGCAAAAGATGCTGAGAAGGCTATGCTTGTTGAAGATATCAAAATTCTACAGGGAAAAATTGTCATGCTGAAACGGCTATTGCAATCAGACAATGCGATTTCAGAAGTAAATGGTTATCTCAAAACTTAAAGTTATGGCAGTAGAAGTAGTAACAATTTTTCTAAACACAGAAGATTACCTTATTAAGGCAGAGATCACTATGTCATCAGCCGCATGGAAAGAATTCTTTAAGCATGTGAATGATTATTACCGTGAACCGATGGCAAGCGTCATTGAGCCTTTGAAAAAAGCTGTAAATACTTTGGATTCAAAAGTTCTTAAAAAAACTCCGAATAACCCGAAAGACGAAAATGACTAACCAGGCTAAGATATTACCCATTTCATCCCCTGTTAAAAAAGCCCGGGATAAACAAGCCGTTGTAAAACTCATGCTTAGCCCCGAGGAAAAAGCTTTCCTATCTTCATTGGCCAAAATATTTGTCACCAAAATTTTACAGTCATGAAGAAAGCCATCGGTTACATACGCATCAGTATGAAAGATCAAAGTAATTTTTCCCTGGCCGGACAGGAGCGGTACATCCGGGAGCTTGCCGCCGAAAGCGATATGGAGCTCGCAGCACTCTTCACCGATGATGGTAAAAGTGCTAAAAATTTTGATCGACCTGATTGGCACAAGCTGGAGGCTTTCATAAAAGAACATCATAAAATTGTTGATTACCTCATCGTAGTTAAGTACGATCGCTTTAGCCGAAACGCGGCGCAAGGCCTGCAGAAAATTGAATTGCTGGAGCATAAGTATCGCATCATGATTATCTCCGTATTTGAGCGGATGTTTATAGATTTTGACAGCCCGTTTTACTTCAAGCAAAGAGCCGATATGCTGGTAGCTGCAGAGTTCGAGTTGCGCGTGATCCGCGACCGAACCAAATTTGGAATTCACCAGGCATTAGCAACCGGCCGGTTCATAAATCATGCACCGGTCGGATATATAAATGCCAGGGATGAAAAAAATAAACCGGTGATCATCCTTAATGAAAACAAGGCCGATATCATTAAGACCATCTTCAGCATGTACCTCTCCGGGTGCAGCATCCGGGAAGTGCATACAACAGCCAAACGGTCCGGTTTAAAAATGAATGGCCATAGCACCATACAACGCATTTTAAATAACTGCGTCTATGCGGGACTGATATACGCGCCGGCATATAGAAAAGAGCCAGCAAAATATGTAAAGGGAATTCATGAACCAATTATTGAAGAAAGAGATTGGTGGAAGGTGCAACAGCGCATGGGCACGGTAAAGCACAAAGTAGTGCTGAATGAAGAAGTACCCTTTCGCGGCCTGCTGAGGTGCCATTGCGATAAATACCTAACGGCAGGCAATAGCCGAAGTAAATCGGGCAGGTACCATTGGTATTACAAATGCAACGTTCATAAGAAGATCAATATTCCTGCAAAGAAAATTCATGCGCAATTTGACGAAGTGCTGGAGCATTTAAGCCTCTCAGATCTTCATATAAATTATTTAGGTGAGCTGGCCACCGAAGAAATGACCCTGCAGCTCCAGGACAGGGAGAAAAACATTTCCTGGCTGAAGCGCGAACTTGCCGGCACGATAAAAAATATTGATCGCCTGGAAGAAAAATTTATCACCGGCGATCTGCTTCCGGAAACCTATAAAAAGTGGTTCAGCAAATATGCTACAGCAGAGAGCGCCATGCGTTACCAGCTCGCAGAACTGGAAACCAACGCTGAGGTAAAATGGAAATTGTTTTATGAGCAATTACCCAGGCTTGGTAACATCAAGGGCCTATACAGCGACGCCGACCTGAGCCAGAAGAGAATATTTCTGCGCCAGGTGTTCAAGTCAGGGCTCAGTTATGCAGAGGGTATTTATCGAACACCCTACATACTGCCATTGCTAAGTCACAACACATTGATTTTAAAAGAAAAAGGGTTGCTCATTTTAGAACAACCCACGCAATTAGCTAAAGAAAATATGATAAGTACCCCGACCGGGAGTATAGTTGAACTCAACTTTTCTTTTCTTCAGCTCGTTGCGGAAATTAAAACCGCATAAAGAGCATGTACGATCCATTCATCATATCAAGAAGCACGTATCCAAACGTGATGCTAAAGAGATTTCCAACACCTGGTGAAGTGGAATACTTACGACAATTTATAGTGCGATATAAAGGCGAGCATCCCCAGGCTAAAAATCCGGAGATACGCACTGCCGCGCAAAAAGAATTTGATAATAAATTCAATAAAAAATTAAATACTAACCCTTTTAATAAATCAAAAAATTACAGCCGCCCAACAGGCCGCCCCGGGTAGGCGATTATGAACATACATTTTATTTAGGGAAGTAAATAAAATTTGGCTGCTCAGTTAGTGATCAGTCAGACAGTACTCTTCGGACACGTCCTGGCTACTGCCTTGCTTATTTTTTGTAAGGACAAAACCGCCGGGCTCATGTCCGTGGCCACGCCTTGCACTTTTTAAAAGTTTGCCAGGAGCGGTCGCAAAACGAAGATAGACACTATTTTGTTTCGCCCTATGTAAATAATAATGCCCGGTAGAAATACCAGGCAGTTGCAAAATAATAAAGAATTGCAAACCGGCAAGGTATGCCCGGTAAAAAATTAAAAATGGTTCAGCAGGTTAAAAAAATTGATCAAAATAGAATTCCGGTTGACGTACCGGATGAGCTGGTACAACACGTAATGACTGAAACACAGGTGTGTGGCAAATACGTAACGGTAAGAGCCGCTGGAGGGTATGTCATTCATCACCTGGCTAAATTGATGGGGTTCTGGCTTTTGCTGAAAGCATCGTCACCAGGCTCAAGCCTGATACAAGATTATACTGGACAGATACCGGAGCTCTCCAGGAATTTTAATATTTCACCACGCACTTTTTTCACTTACATGAAGCGCCTCGAGGCAATGGGACTTTTGACAAGACAAGACAAAAATATAAAGGTGGCTACCTGGAATCAACTGGGCCGCGTATTCAATATCAATACACAAAAACGAACAACAATAAAATTTGATTATGATGAAAAGCAAAAGATTCACTGGTGGTTTGCCGCCTTAGAAATTGAAGACAACGGGCAACGTTGTGCCTATATGATTAATAAGAAAATGAACAAAAATTCGGGACCAATAAACTCTTTAAGAACAGCATTAAACAGGCGCGGGTTTGATACCTCCAGGTCTAACGACCTGCCATACCTGATAGAAAGATTACAAATGCTCTACGTTGAAGATTTTAGGACCGGTACAGAAGTTCACGACATTATTATTCGTCTAAGGCCAGATGTTAACCGCAGTTGCGATGGAATTGCCAAGGCATGGAATACAAGCCGCACAGTTGTCAATTACTGGAAGGCTCAAATGCAAAAGCAAAAAATAATAGCAGTATCAAAATTTGAAACCATTTTCAGTGAGTGGCAATGGGACAGACAGAACTGTGGTAAAAATGAACTGTACGAGATTGTTGACGGGAAGAAAAGGAAGCTCGTGCACATTTTTTATAGTAAGAAGGAGAAACAAAGAGCATTGACATTGTGCCAGCAAATCGACATTATAAAGCGCTGGGAATGGCTTGAAACCAGGGAATTTAATGAGGCATTAGGAGGTGCTATTTCAGCTTAATGCAAAAAATTGGCTTTACTATAAGTTGATAAATATAATAGAAGATACTTTACATACTCTGGATACTCTGCTTATACCATGCATAATAGGCATATTACGTGCAGTACCGGCTTTTCAGCTTTATTAAGATGTTAATAAAGCTGAATGAAAATTCTTTAAAAATGTCAATAAACAATTAAAAAAATAAGACTATGTTAACAACAATAACAGAAACAAAAGAAAAATGCAGGTTTGATATGTTCACCCGCAGAAAAAAAGAAAGCTTACCTCCTGTAAAAAATGCGAAGGAAGTTTTTACATATCGTGGAGATCAGTACAAAAAAGAACCCGATAAAATGCTACAGCACCTTATAAGCATTGTTGAAAATTATAGAAAGCAATTTGTTGTGATGATGCTTTGTGACCACACGAAGCCAAAGAACAGCCGGGATAGAATTATTTTAAAAGTGCTACATGGCATCCCGCGAATAAACCGGCTCTGCGATTATCCTGACCTATTAAAAGATTATCCATTGCCTGAATGGCTGAGTTATGAAATAAAAGACTAAAATTTTTATCATGAGAATAAAAAAATGCACAGTCACGTCGTGCCCTCCCGGTACAAGTAAAAAGTATCCAAAATCAGAAACTTCCTTTGATGAAAGAGGGAATAAAACAGAGGTTAAAAGTTTTTTGGAAGGCAAAATTTCATTTTGGGAACAATACATTTATGACACTTCAAATAACCTCGTCGAAATAATTGAATACACCGGAAACAGCTACAAAATTGAGGATTATAGAGCTAATAGCATAACATATAGTTCTCGCATTCAGGGTGAAAAATGGATTGAAGAAACTGGTGCAAATGGCTTAAAGGTTCTTACCGTATTTCACAGTAATGGCACTATCAAGAAAAGAAAATATTTAAATAAGCAACTGATGTGCTATGAAGAAAATGGTTATATAAAGGGCGCTGTAAGAACAAAAATAATTTATGAATATAATGATAAAAACCAATTAACCAGGTGCAAAAAAATAGGTAGAAGAGTCGCACAATTATCCGATGAAGAAGGCCGAAGAAAGGGAGATTATTATATAAAAGATGATCGGAATTTCCTTTATGATAATGAAGGATTTCTTATAGAAGAAAGCCATGAGTACTGGGGCTCAACACTCATTGAAAAACACATTTACAATGAGAAAAAATTAATTGAGACAGAAAATATTTTAACAGACGGAGTTCTCACAATGGTTTGCAGGTACACTTATACTTTTTGGTAAGCAATAAATTAAATTAGCCATGCAACTAAAAATCAACCGCCAGTACCTGGAAGATCTTAGTAGTTATTTTATGCCATTCATGCTTAAAACTATAGAGTCAAAGGCACGGCTACACGAAGGCACTGAAATGGAATTGCTTGATAAAATATGCTATTCCGTTTTGAAAGATATAGAGCTTACACTGGCCCGGAAAAAATTAACGCTACAGAGAAACTTTTCCATCAAATTAAAAGATTCTGAAGGGATCATTTTAATGAAAGGATTGATAAATTTTCCATTGCCGCCTGATCACTTCTGGCGCCACAACTTACGCAACCAAATTATTGAACAAGTTGATAAACAAATTTTATGATGCCAACATTCTTAGGAGAACCTTTCTATCCGGGTGGCGCTCCTCTTCACCCGGAAAAAATACAAACACTAGTAGGTCTTACAATTGAGGAGTTAAAACTAAAATATTGGGAAGACAACGCTACAAAAGAAGAGCAGGAAATTCTGAAGGAGTATGTGTTGTATTTTATCGGAGCTCCACTGTTTAATATTCAATTTGAAAACACAGCACAGGAAGAATATTTCAGAGAAAAAATGTCTTTAGATGATATCCTCGACTTGTTACTGGATGCTGGCTTGGATCCACTTTAAAAAATAAATTTTATGACACCAACGCAAAAGAAAATTATCACGCTATTACTTGCAGAATGCATCATCGTACGGTATTCAAGAAGGCCTTGCCGGCTAAGAACTCCTGAAGGCCACCCGCTTACCACATTTAATGCCAGGACGTTTAATACCATACAACCATTGCTGCGAAGGACGAAGGATTATAACTACGTTATTGATAAAAGAGCTGTACAAAAATTGAATGGCAACACCTGGGTAAAAAAAGAATACTTATTAAAAAAACAGTATGACCAGAAAATTTCGGGTGCACATAAAATGTGACACGGATGAAGAAATAAAAGAGCAACTGCGAACGGCCACTGAAATATTAGTGAAAATGCGTGAGGCTCAAATAAAATTTAAAGCTGAGTTCGGCTATGTAAATAAATCGAAGATGCATGAGGCAGAAGCTGATGCAGATGCGTGGATTGAGACACATAAAATTTACTACAATGTCGAACCTGCGAATTAAAAAAAATTGTAAATTTTATTGCAGGCGTTGCAAGTTGTGGTTTAGAAAAAAATATTTTTATTCCTCTGAAGGAAGTAATTATTTAAGCCCCGATTGCATTAAATGCACGAACAAAAGAGAAACAGAAAATTATAGAGAAAAATCAAAAGATGATCTGTTTATGAGCAACATCATTCAACTAATAAAAAACAAAAACCAATGAAACTAAAAAACTTCGTGTACCCGTTACTGTTTGCTGCCGGCACCGCCGCAGGAATTTATTACGCAGGATTCGCCGGTGGAATAATTGCAGGATCCTGCGGAATGCTCTTTATTTTTGTAACGCTCGGTAAGTATTTATCCGGCAAAGCAAAAGATAGAATGGATGCATCTATAAAGGTTCAGCGGAAATTTTATGACACTTTTTTAAACGAATAAGAA
>JBBRDW010000152.1:0-9418 GCA_038203525.1 Chitinophagales bacterium
CTCTAATCTTGACCCGATACATACGGAGATATTGAAAAATGTTTTGGAAGATATAACGGAACGTTTGCAGATAACTTGTACGCTAACATCGCATGATCCACATGACACACTTTCCTGGGCAAATGAAATTATTGTGATTAAGGAGGGAAAGATCATTCAGCAGGGAACGCCGGAAACAATTTATCACCAACCGGTGGATGAATATGTAGCAGGTATGTTTGGCAGATACAACCTGCTAAAACCTGCGATTGCCACAATGTTTGGTATTGGATCTAATGATGATGAAGTAATGGTACGCCCGGAATATTTTACGATCAATACTACTGGCAATGGCGTAAAAGGAACAATACAGAAGATCAGTTTCTGGGGAAGTTTTTATGAAGCTGAAGTATTGGTTGATGATGTGAAGATTGTGGTGAGAATGATGAAGAATGAGTGGGGGGTTGGGGAGGAAGTTTGGATGAATGTAAACTGAACATAAATCAGAGCTTCTTACGGATTATAGCATGAGATTCTTCAATAGGTGGATTCCAAGTGTGTATTACAAAATCTGTCAACGAATAAATGCTGACCTGAGTTCGATACAAGTTAGAGAAAGTGCTTCGTTGTTCATGTATGTTCAAAAAGTACAAGAGTGCGACGCAAGAGAAGATGCCATATAAAACAAAATGCTGGCACCATAAAACAAATTAAAAAATGGGAAAGTTAAAAATAACAGCCAAAGAATTGCGTGCTATCGGTTATCCCGAAAGCCCGGTGATTCCTGTGGCGATGAATGTGATGGAAAAAAATTTTAAACATCACACAAAGGAGGAAGCGATGGAAATTTTAAAAGCAGTGCTTGCAGCGCCGGTGGAATACGCCAACGATGCAGTGCTGGCATTGATTGCAGAAAAATTATTACCGAAAACGATACCGGAAGAAGCAGAGATTTCTTTGAACAGCAGCAGTGTGCATTTTAACATTTTTGGTGCGGAGTATATTGAAGAAGGTGCGTTGCATCAAATGTACATGGCTGCAAAATTACCTGTTGCAGTTGCGGGTGCATTAATGCCCGATGCGCATCATGGTTATGGCTTACCGATCGGTGGTGTGCTGGCAACAGAGAACGCTGTAATACCTTATGGCGTTGGGGTTGACATTGGTTGCCGTATGTGCCTGAGCATTTTTGATGTTGATGTAAAAGACCTTACACAGCGTGAAGCATTCTTCACCCGTGAGATCAATGAAGCTACCTTGTTTGGCAGCGGCGCACAGTTTCAGCAAGCAGCAAACGATGCAGTGATGGACAATAAATTATTCTTTGAATTGCCATTGCTGAAAGGCTTGCATACACGTGCATGGAAGCAGCTTGGCTCATCAGGAAGTGGTAACCACTTTGTTGAATTTGGTATTGTGGAAGTAGAGGAGAAAGATGCAGTGTTAAATGTACCTGCCGGTAAGTATATTGGTTTGCTTAGCCATAGTGGTTCACGTGCATTGGGTGCAAACATTGCCAATCATTACACTCGTGTTGCCATAAGTAAACGCCGTTTGCCGCAGGAAGCAAAACATCTCGCATGGCTTACGATGGATGAAGCAGAAGGTATAGAATACTGGCTGGCAATGAATCTTGCGGGTGATTATGCAAGTGCATGTCACCATGTGATACATGCAAAGATTGCAAAGCAGTTGGGCCGCAAACCGGTAACGATGGTGGAGAACCACCACAACTTTGCATGGAAAGAAAAATGGGATGGACGTGAAGTAATTGTGCATCGCAAAGGTGCCACACCTGCGGGTAAAGATGTGCTGGGTATTATTCCCGGCAGCATGACGGCGCCTGGTTTTATTGTAAAAGGTAAAGGCGAAACAGCGAGCATCAACTCTGCATCGCATGGTGAAGGGCGTAAGATGAGTCGCACCGCGGCAATGAAAGCCATTACGCATAATGCAATGAAACAGGAAATTGAAAAGCACAATGTAAAACTGCTTGGCGGTGGTCTTGATGAAGCGCCTTTTGCTTACAAGGATATTGAACTGGTAATGCAATCTCAAAAGCAACTCGTGGATGTGGTGGGCAAATTCACACCAAAGATTGTAAAGATGTGCGGTGCGGAAACGAACAGAATACGCAAGCCTTCTAAGCGTGATGCGATTGATGGTGAGTAAATTGTCTGAACGTGGATTTGGGTGGATTTTAGGGATTTGGAGGATGATGTTATAAAATCCTTTTCATCTTTTAAATCTCCCCAAATCCCCGTTCAGACTTTTATGTACTTAGCTGAAGTGGTACTATTGAGCATCGTTGTGTCACTCACTTGTACGGTTGGATATTCTATTGAGCTTATTTAAAAAACTTGAAATGGAACTTTGTGAACTTTGTGGTTTGAAGGAAGCCACTCAAACTAATTCTCATATAATCACATTAGCTCTCATAAAAGAAGCACTTAATCATTCTAATATAAAAGAACGCGATTATGATGTTACTTTTATGCTATCCAATACAGATATACCTAAAAGTTATTTTGGTAGAAATGTTTCACCAGAACATATTGAAGATGTGTTAGGTAGATCTTTAACAGAAAAAGAAATTAGTGAGAATAAAAATCCGTTCACTGAAGATTTTATTTTTTGTCCGGATTGTGAAAAGAAAATTAGTTTACTCGAAACTGAATTTATTGATAGAGTCTATTCAAAACTAAATTCTTTAAAAAATATAGAAAAATTACCAATCGATAAAAAACAGAACAGGTTATACAGTTTGAATTTATTTGAAACTAAGCTGACATATTTATTTTGCTATTCTATTTTCTTTCGAACTTCTATTGCTAGTAAAAACGGGCATAAATTAGACCAAAAGATTAAAGAACATCTAAGAAAAACTCTTGATTCGTACCTGTCCTTAAAAGTTGAGGAACTACCAAATAGAGTAATGGAATTAAAAAAAAGTGATTTAAAATTCCCTGTAATATTTTGCTTTCTTGAAGATTTAGAAACTAGTGATAAAACAGGAAATCTAATTTTTCTTAATAAATCTAAACAACCTCATTTTATATGGGCAAATGATGTTGTTCTTTTTTTATTTGAAAAAGACTCACATATTTCTTCGTCTGTAGAATTTCTTTTTGGATTTTCACAAGCACTTATTTATAAAGAATATTTTATAACAGAGAGCGAAAAAATGAATATATGTGTTCTTACGAATAAAAAAAGAGAAAAAATAATCGATGGTACTTTAAAATTTATAGCTGAAGAAAATATGAAATTCTTTAAACTACTTTTTAATGATATGTGTAAGAAATTATTTAGAAGAAGAGGAACAGAAGATGAGCAAAATTTATTCGGTTATCATTTTTCAAACTTATATACAAGTAAAGATGTAACAAACAAAAAAGAAGCGTTTTTAAAAGCCTTTACAGCGACTTTTAATATTAAAGACTAAAATTGAACGAAACAGAAAATACAAGATTAAGCAAATCATTAAACTATATCCTTCGGCTCATTTAGTTCAAGTATTTCCGCCCTTGCTGGTGCAAGTTTGGTGGTATAGCTTGTGCGTTTGTTATACTTTTGCTTTTTGTTTATCCTTCTACGCAATGGCTCCCACATAGCCTTGTGTGTTGGCTAGCAACATTGAAGTTCTATGTCACTACTTTTCACTGCAACCTGCTAATCTACGCTAAGATAAAAAGCTCAATATATAATTCAACCGTACAAGCGTGCGACGCAAGAAAAGCCCAACAGCATTACTACTGTTGGGCCCATAATTGTATTTTAAAAAACTATTGCGCTCTACCTTCGGTCAGAAAAAAGCTCAGTAATTTTCGCATTTGGTCAAAGGTGTTATGATTGAAAAATTAAAAATAATATCTTAAAAAACAACAATTAATTTTTTTGCCTGTATTTAAATAGTGATGCAGTTAAAAAAATTAATTGGTGTTTTAATTAAGTACGTATACAAGATCGTAAAGATGTGATGCGGAAACTCCAAACTATCCCACCAGTCGTCTCATAAGGCACCTCTTTTGGTTTGGTCAGTTGAGTTATACTACTGGGCTATGGTTGCATCGCACCATTGGAGTTATTGGATTCGCATCACCAATGGAGTATCATATCAAGTGCCGTATACTAAAAAATATATTCACTCATTTGAAGTTCAGCATTAGCTAACTCCTGGATCAATAATCGAACGTCCAAATTTTTGGTGAATGTTAGCTATAGACATAATAAGCTTTTTCTCTAAACTGTCCTGACTGTCCCAAAATAATGTAGGGATATCAAAAATATCAAAAGGCAAAGATGTTCCTTCAGCTGCTGTAACTATTAAATCTTTGCCTAAGGCCTGAGCATATCCGAGCTCATAATAAACATTAATTTTAGGCTCACTGACATCTGCAATAACAAATGCTGATTTTTTTATAGAATTTATAATGTTAGGAACAATACGTTGTTTGGCATCGATATGATTATCGACCTTAAAAGCTTTATAGCCAGCGTCCTTGCAAACTCTGTAAAAGGTATTATATGCATCTATTAAATTACCCTTTTGTGCAAACGACATTATTACAAAAACATCAACAGGAGTTATTAAACGCTCAGCTAATGAGAGTACATCTATAGCATATGATTCGATAGCTTTATTGTCTGTGTCAGATAGCAATCGGTTCAAAATTTGAAATTCATCAAGTGTGATTTTGCCTGAATAACGGCGTTCGAAACTTGACATTTCATCTCCAAAAATATCAGCTGCTGCAAGTCCAAATGTGGCAATAGGTACAAGCGGTTTATTAGCAAGCCTTGCCCAACTCGCCGCATACTGTGTACCATCCCAGCCGCCAAGAATAATTACAACATCCGCTTCTTGTATTGGCTCAGGGAAGGAAAATCCCTTTGGAACATGACCCCAATCACCCATTCCGGAGCGAATTATTTCCCCAGATTTGTGTGAGGGTGAGGTTGTTTTTGTTACCCATGATTTTATTACTTTAAGAGGATCTAATTTTCTTCTTAAAGCCTCTTCTTTTGCGGCATTCGCAACTTCCGCATCTAAGCTTGTTCTACAACCACCAAGAAGAGTATGACCCCTTGCAATAATTTCACGCCCTAACGCAGAAGCAAAAAATTTTCTTACCTCACGAAGCAATTTATCTTCTTCTTCTTGATAGAGTCCACCTGCTACAAGAATTCTAGCCATAAAATAATTTTATTAATAAATAAATTTTCATACGAAGAAGAAAAATAATAATAAATAGTGGTTAAAGCCAAATATTTTAATTTCCCCGTTGGTCTCCCCCGCCTTCGTGACCCCCACGAATCACTTCCCCATTGTAGGAAGTGTTCACCAGGGCACTTCAAACTAATGATAAATGCCTGTCGGCAACTAAATTCAACAAACAAATAGGTACTGGCTCCGCCGCTGTGGTTCGTGTCTTCACGAATCACTTTCTTCTCCGCAATTTCTCCTGCATAGCCTTGTGTTTTAGCCAGGGCCATTGAGGTTCTACGTCACTACTTTTCACTGCAACCTGCTTATCTACGCTAAGATAAAAAGCTCAATATATAATTCAACCGTACAAGAGTGCGACGCAAGAAAAGCCCAACAGCATTACTACTGTTGGGCTCATAATTGTATTTTAAAAACTATTGCGCTCTTCCTTCGGTCAAAAAAAAGCCCAGCAGTTTTCGCATTTAGTCAAAGATGTTATGATTATTTTTTTTTAAAAAAGTTTGAAAGATCGTTAATACTAATCCTTCACGCAACGAACAGAGAACCCATAGCTCTTATACTGATATGCCCGGTACAGGTCATCATTGTCGTAACTCACGTTGCGGTAATAGGCATATATATTGTTTTCGTCAGTAGAACTCCACCAGTAACCATTATTGCCAAGATTGTAGAATAATAAGGGGAATGCTGCAAAAGTGTTTCGGTAGCCACCCGGATGCCCTGTAAAACTGCTGCTATTGGTTGCGTCTGTGTTGGGGCTAAACCATAAGCCGGTAGCAGCTTCAATAGTTCCGGTAGATTTCATTTTGCCACCTGATAACATATCGCCGCCTAAAAAAGTTGAAAGGGTTGCCCATTCAGCATCACTCGGTATATGAAAACCCGCAGGTGCAAGACCCCTTATATCATTTACTGCATACCAGTTATATAATTTGCCGTAGGTAGCACCGGTTGCAGCATCATTATTATAGTAGCACCATGCACCTGTAGTCAACGAAGCCCATTCAGCAGAATCCTTTACCTGCGGTATTTTGTCCCCGTTCCTGTAACGGCTCACATTTAAATTTTTAGTGGTCCAGCGCTGTGTGCCAATCTTTACTGAAGCTACGGCTGTAGCACTTTCTATACGGGCAGACAGGCTCTCTGTAGAGTTTTTGTCATTTGCTAATAATGATTCCAGGTTGCTGTTTTCTTTTTTACAGGCTACTGTTAATAAAAGTAACAATGCTGCGAGGCTGGTTTGGAATATTGGTTTCATTTTTTTGTGATTTTAAGATTGAAAAATTAAAAATAATATCTTAAAAAACAACAATTAATTTTTTGCCTTTATTTAAATAGTGATGCAGTTAAAAAAAATTAATTGTTGTTTTAATTAAGTACGTATACAAGATCGTAAAGAGGTGGTGCGCAAACGAATAGAATACGCAAGCCTTCAAAGCGTGATGCGATTGATGGCGGGCAAACTGTCTGAACGTGGATTTGGGTGGATTGTATGGATATGACGGATGATGTTATAAAATCGTTTTCATCTTTTAAATCTTTCCTCGCCCTGGTTCGTGTCTCCACGAAACACTTTTTCTCAAATGCTGGCGCAAGTTTAGTAGCATCGCTTTGTGTGTTGGCTATACTTGTGCCTTTGCAGTAAAATTATTATTTCTTCAACAAGCAACGCCGTACAAAATTGGTATATTTGAACTGTTTAAAATTACAAATAATGCTTACAGAAACCATACAGGAAAAAAAGTCAACAATTGTTCAGATAATGAACGAATTGGACGACCTTACAGATGCGGAAAAAAATTTTGTGCTTTACTGGCTGCGTGCAAAGAAAAATGCGCAAGCTGCTGCCGCTGCTGATTTAACTGTAAAGCCAAACAATATTACACTCCAGGATATTTATAAAGAACGCAATGCCCTAAGAAAACAAAAAATGCAATAATGCTTTTTTACCGCTGGGTAATTGACCCGAATATTCTTATCAGCTATTGCATTTCAGCAAGACTACATGAATTGCCCGCACTTATAGAAAAATATAATCTTGAATTTTGTGCAGATGAAAAACTGCTTGCAGAATTTTTTGATGTCATCAGCAGGGAAAGAATAAAAAAATATCTTTCAAACGAAACAGGTTATTACAAAGAAATAATAAGCAAGTTTATAAGTATGCATGATATAGAAGATTATTTCGAAGGTTCTCCTGATATAAATGACGATTACCTTATAGATCTTGTACAGCAAACAAATGCAGTTGGTCTTATAACTGGTGATAAGGCTTTGCTAAAATGGCAGCATGCGCCTGTTCAAATAGTTTCATGGAAAGACTTTCAACTTACTTATCTTCTGTAATTTTTTTCAGCAAGTTTCCAAAACGGCTTTGCTACAGCTACAAATTACAGAATGAGCATACATAATGATAATGGATGGGTAAGCTTTGATGAAATTTCAACTGCCAAAGACGCAACAAAAACTTATTCCTATGAAATGTGGATGGTTGAAAAGATTACCGGCGAATGGAAGTTAGTTGCTGCGTCAATGTATTTCTATAAACAACCATAACCCACTTTGCAAATTCCTCAACTAAGTTTTCCATTACAAACCGGAAGGATGTGAATTGTATTTGATGAAAATGGCTGCACGAATGTTGATGAACTCATTAACAACTAAATTCAAAAAATGATAACATAAGCTTCGAAATGCTACAACATTTATATATTAGCAACAACAAAGCCTTTTTTAAAGAAGTTCATAACTTACAAAATGAACACGTATTTGAAAAAGTGATCTTACTATTTAATACTAAAATATTTGATATGAAAAATCTAATTTCTTGCTTACTTCTAAGCAGCTGTTATTTGTTTGTAGCGTGTAATACAGCAACACCGGAAGATTACTTTGAAACTGCTGTTCTTAACATGAATATGATTGCAGGTTTTGGCGGCGCAGGTTTACAAAGAGAACTTGAAAGCCCTTCTGTAAAGCTGGTTGAAGCAACTAAAGATCAAACCGTACCTATGAAGCGCAAAGAGATCATCGATGATAAAGTTCAATACATTGAAGTAAGTTTTCAAAAAGTAAAACAACTAAAGCAAACAGAAGATACAAAAAATATGGTGCAGGCTTCTCTCGATTTGTATGAATATGTTTTGCCGGTATATAAGAATGAATATATGCAGCTTGCAAAACTGTATGATGATAATGCGCCAAAAGAACAAATTCAGGTGCAGGAACAAGCAATCTATAACAAGTATTTTCCTAAGTTTAGTGAGCTATATGACAACCTTACAAAAGAAGGCAAAACTTATGCGCAGAAAAATAACATTAACGTTAATTGGGACATTCATACATCCCCGCAATAAAATGCCAGGTCAATTGCGGTAATTATTGTTTTACAACATTATTATTTGCAGCCACTCATTACAACCCCACAAGTGTGCGACGCAAGTAAAGTCCAATATTAATACTATAGTTGGGGGTAAAAAAACGATAAGGGTTCCCACAAATAAAAATTGCCCTATCCTGCTATTAGCGATAAGGCAATTTTCATTTGTTATTGAATAAGGTGGTATTTAACTACCAGCGTTCAGAACGATCTCTCCTGTCGTTTTTTGCATTATCATACCTGTGATCATAGCGATCGTTGCCATCGTATTTGTGATCAAAGCGATCATTTCTGCGATCATAGATTTCGTAATTCATTACCTGCGCCTGTCGGTAGTTTTTAAATCCCCTGTACTTACTTCTGTGCACATAGTTATTAACGTAAGGCCTTGGTTCATTCATCACTACTTTGTAGCCCCGGTAAAGATCGTAGTTGCGGTAACTACCCGGTAAGGCTGTTGTATAAACCCAACTTCCCCGGTTAAAGCAAATAAACTGCCTTGCCTGTACATCATAGTAGGCATTAATATCTGGCAGGTAATAGAACTGCGCATAATCGTAACCGGCAGGACCCCACGAAGGTTGCCGTGTAAAGTTAGCATTGATACTAACTCTTACCTGTGCATCTGCCGAAGTATACATGATACTTCCGATGACTAATGTTGCTGCGAGTAAAACTTTTTTCATGGTGTTATATTTTAAACAGGATAAGCCAAACGCAATGCCAATGATTGTTATTAAAAGCTAAAACATTCCCTATTAAAAGTATAAATATCCTTGCAGGATTAAACCTTTTCAAAAGCCATAATTTTCCAGCGGCGTTACCATAAA
>JBBRDW010000153.1:0-9370 GCA_038203525.1 Chitinophagales bacterium
TTACGGCTTAGTTTAAACTTACCCGTTTTAGGATCAAGACCTATCAGCTTCACTTTTACTACGTCTCCTTCCTTCAAAACACCTTCCATAGTCTCCAGGCGCTTCCAGCTAATCTCACTAATATGCAGCAAACCTTGCTTACCAGGCATGAACTCTACAAAAGCACCAAACTCTTTAATACCTTTTACAGTTGCTTCGTAAACATCTCCTACCTCAGGCATTGCAACAATCCCTTTAATCCAGGCAACTGCTTTGTCTAATCCTTCTTTCTGGGCTGAGAAGATACTTACTTCACCTACGCTACCAACTTCTTCCAGGTTGATTGTAGTTCCGGTTTCACGTTGAATTTCCTGTATAACTTTTCCACCAGGGCCTATGATAGCACCAATAAATTCTTTATCAACAAAGAGTTTATGCATTCTTGGAGCATGTGGTTTCACTTCCTCACGGGCAGCAGGCATACACTCATACATGGCATCCAAAATGTGTAAGCGGCCCTGTTTAGCCTGGTTCAATGCTTCACGCATTACGTCCATACTTAAGCCATTCACTTTAATATCCATCTGCACACCGCAAATACCATCACGGGTACCGGTTACTTTAAAATCCATATCGCCCAGGTGATCTTCATCTCCCAAAATATCAGTGAGGATTGCATACTTACCATCTTCACGGGTTACAAGACCCATAGCCACACCACTCACATGTTTTGCAATAGGCACACCTGCATCCATTAATGCCAACGAGCCTGCACAAACGGTTGCCATAGAAGAAGAACCATTGCTCTCCAAAATATCGCTAACTACTCTTACGGTGTAAGCATAGTCTTTACCCGGCATCATTTGCTTTAAACTACGCATGGCAAGGTTACCATGTCCCACTTCTCTCCTACCTACACCACGCATCATTTTAACTTCGCCAGTAGAAAACGGGGGGAAATTATAGTGCAAAAAGAATTTTGTATAATCTGATTTGTGGGCACTTTCTAACAAAACTTCATCTAAAGGAGTACCAAA
This sequence comes from Chitinophagales bacterium, assembly GCA_038203525.1. GTDB lineage: Bacteria > Bacteroidota > Bacteroidia > Chitinophagales > Chitinophagaceae > Limnovirga. Next base: position 1,017 of record JBBRDW010000153.1, read on the forward strand.
AGTTACGGTAGTTAACGATTGTGTTTCGCCTCTTGTAAATAAAGCTGAACCGTGTGGAGTTGGCAATGGATCGATCTCCATTTCAAGTTTACGAACATCAGCAAGACCACGGCCATCCAAACGAATTCTATCGTCCAGCATCATGTTTCTTACTTCCTCCCACTGTAAATCTGAGTAATATTTTTTAGCCAGTTTCTTTTCACCATCCGTAACTTCTTCACCCAGGCTGGCAAATATTTCTTCTTTTAGTTTTGCAAAAGCATCACTGCGCTCATGTTTTGAAACACCGCTTTTTGCAATGGCGTACACTTTCTCCTTGGCAAACTGGTACACTTTATTTTTTACCTCTTCGTTGCTTTCAGGTTTCTTGTAATCTCTTTTGGTATTGATGCCTTTCTTAGCTCTTAATTCTGCTTGAGCTTTTATGTGCAAGCGAATTGCATCGTGCGCTACCTGTAATGCTTCTACTAAATCATCTTCTGAACATTCTTTTGCTTCACCCTCAACCATCATCAGGTTTTTTTCGGTGGCAGCTATCAAAAACTCATAATCGGCTTCGGCCAATTGAGAACGTGTTGGATTAACAACCAATGCTCCATTAACCTTGGCAACCCTTACCTCACTCAACATTTCTTTAATGGGAATGTCGGAAACTGCCAATGCCGAAGATGCAGCAAGACAGGCCAGCGAATCGGGCAATACCTCTGCATCGCTCGAAATTAGACTAATCAAAACCTGAACATCACATACATAATCCTCAGGAAAAAGTGGACGCAAGGCACGATCAATTAAACGGCTGGTTAAAATTTCATAATCGTTCAGGCGGGCTTCCCTCTTAAAAAATGATCCTGGAATACGGCCTGCCGAAGCAAACTTTTCCTGGTAATCAACAGACAGGGGAAAGAAATCCTGGCCTTCTCTCGGCTCGGCATTGGCTACTACGGTGGCCATAATAATACAGTTTCCCTGACGTACCGTTACGGCACCATCAGCCTGGCGGGCAATCTTTCCAGTTTCTATAAAGACCTCGCGGCCTCCACCCATATCGAAGCTCACACTAATTGGTTGAGACAACATAATAGCAAGTTTAAAATACGAATAGATAAAGTGTAGGCGGGATAGCTACTTTACCGTATCGCGTGAATAATAATTTTTGAAGAGACATGCATTGATACAAAACAACTATTCCCAACTGTTATATAATCAGTTGGGAATAGTTAATATCATAAATACAAGATTTTATTTTCTTAAACCAAGCTTTTCGATCAGAGAACGATAACCCTGCAGGTTATGTCTTTGAAGATAAAGTAATAGACTTTTACGCTTACCTACCGATTTCATTAAACCACGTTGGGTAGAGAAATCTTTTCTGTTGGTTTTTAAGTGCAGGGAAATTTGACTGATACGTTCTGTTAGCAATGCAATCTGGCCTTCAATAGAGCCGGTGTTAGTAGCAATGCCACCAAATTCTGCAAATACGCTTGCTTTTTTTTCTAAAGTTAAATACGACATCTTTGTTTTTTTAAATAGACACCTGGAATTTCATCCTTTTTTATCGGTTGCAAAAGTAGGGGAATATTATAAAATTGCCGAAAAATATGTAATCGTTTTTTATTAACAGGCAATTAATCTTTTATCTAGCATCATTGTGTCACTCTTACTGTTTTCTGTTTGTTTAAAGACTAATTTCAGATATCACAATTTTGCCCAGCTTTATTTCATTCTTTCCTAACGACCGGGTGTGTATGCTTAAAAACAAGAAGGTTTTGCCCGTTCTCATTCTGGGTTTAGCAATAAAGTCATCGGAGTTATTAAAGATTATTTTTTTAAGCGGTTTATTGTTGAAGGCAGAAACGTAATAGCAATCGGAGTTTCTCATTTTAAAGTCCTCGTAATCCATCAATTTAAGTTTTTGAGACACGGGGGTTTTGCCATTGTCATTGTAGATAAATCTTAACCCGGCAGGGGCGGCAAAGGTGTAATATTCTGCATTTAATGCCGATGACCACATAGAAGCCGGGGCGAAAAAAGTAACCAGTTCTTCGTCAATCATTGTTTCATGGGGGTATTCTTTATAGGTCTGCTGAACTTTATTTATTTTTTGAATATTTATGCCCTCACTATTGATCTTTTTTTGGATTACAAAAAGATCGCCATTCATATATCGCCTGGCATAAAACGATCGTTCCCTGTAACTTGCTCCACTGCGGGCACCCAACTCTGATTCTCTTTCACCGTTCCATTGTAATTCTTCGGCAACCAGGTAAATTGAAGAATCAAATGGATTATACAAACCTTCTTTTGGAACTATTTTTCTAGAGTTTTTGCTTCCTTTAAGGTCTTTACTGAATATGCCTCCGCTTATGGGAAAGCTTTTAGATGAAGTAACGGAATGCGAGTTATCGTTGAGGGTTATAAAAAAAGCATCTGAAATGTTGAGAGAGTCCGGATTGTTGGTGGCAAAGCCACTTATATTAAATGTGTTCAATGAAGTTTCAGCGATATGAACGCTTAAAGACTGTCTTAATTTTTCATCCAATCCGCTAATTGAGAGTTGATTGCCCGATTTGTCGAAATACTTTAATGTTGATTGTACGAATTGCCTGTCGCCTTCATCAAATTTTTTCTGGTAAACAACCTGTTCTAATATTTTTGATCCCGGGGTATTGTTCTTTTTTACCTTCTGTACAATTTTATATTCATTGCCCGCAACCAAAATATTACCATTACCCGTTTGAGTAATCGAGGTGATATCAAATACGCCCAAGGGGAATGTTGAGGATGCTTTCCAGGTATTGAGCACTTTTAAACTTTCATCAAAATTTACCATCACCAACCTTTCTCCCGCCACCGATTTTTCAAGAAATGCCATAAAAGTTTTTGATGAATCTTTGTTATACCCAACGTTGTATTCAACAATTTGGTGACTACCAGGAGATGTACTGCCTAATTCAACCCATTTACTGACCTCTCCATTTTGTTCATCTAATTTTGCCATCAAAAACCTGGTAACTTTTGTTTTCTTATCAAAGCTGGTTTTAGAAAGGTATAAGCTGTTGTTGATCTCATGGTGCAGGAAATCATCAGCGTTTTCTTTCTTTATTTCCTTTTCAAATACCAGATTAAGTTGATGGTCGTATTTTCTAAGCTTATGAACGACATCGTCTTGGGCAAAGCCAAAGGTTCTCTTAGTAGTATAAGCTTTTTCCCAAACATATATCGCGTCCTTACTTACCAGAGGAATACTTGTTTGGGAAGACCAGGACGCCCCTTTGTCTGGTTCGCTCCAGGTGGTTTTTACTGTTTGCCCTATGGCACCATTACTAATGAAAAAAATAAGCAGACTTATGCCTGCCTTAAAACTCTTTACCATTGTTTTCTAACTTTTTAAATTTAAGTGTGTTTTTACAGTTTATCAAACCTCAAAGCCGTTTGTTCATTACCTGCCGATGTAACCCTAAGAAAATGGGAACCAAATGCTAAAGCTTTGATATTTATGTTTACCAAAGTTGAAGACGAAACAATTGCTTGTTTGGTGACCAAAACTTTTCCATCGAGGCTGATTATTTCCAAATACAACGTTTCCTTTTTATCGCTCTCAATTTTTACATTCAAATTCTCTTTAGCTGGATTGGGATAAATGCTTACATAAAAGTTTCCGCTATTATTTATGGTTCGTACAGTGCTGTATTCAAAGCTGCCATCTCTGTCCATCATTTTTAAACGATAGTAATTGATAGCTTTTGCAGGATCATAATCGGTAAGGCCATATCTATACATGTTGTTAGCTGATACCTTACCTAATGCTATGAAGTCTCTTCCGTTTACGCTTCTTTCCACTTCAAAATGGCTGAAGTTGATTTGTTGGGTGGTTGACCAGTCAATGACATTGTTTTTGCCCTCTTTTTTAGCGTTGAACGTTAGCAGTTTTATGGGTAAAACAACATTTGCAATGGTGGTTCTTTCTTTGTTGGTAGCAACCGGAAGATTGTAGTCAAAATAAATGGATGCCAAATTGTAAACGGTATCGCCGGGTGCTAATGTTGGTTTGGGCTTAATTTTATACACCAAATAACCGTGGCTCGCACCTTCGTTCTTAATACTGTCAACAAGCCTTATATTGTTAAAGCTCCAAGTGCATTGATTGGCATTTTTAATGTTTAACTGGTAGCCATGACTTGCGGAAATCATTTCCAGTGTATTCCAATCCAGCTTGTTGCTTAAAGTATCTCTTATCCTAACATTAAAAGCTGTATCGGTACCGGTGTTTTGATAACGGATGATATAGGTAAGAAATTCTCCATTGGTTAAATGTTCAGGCTTTATAACCCCGCCATGACTTTCAGATTTATCGTTAGGATCGTAAGAGCCAACAGCCTTTTGCACTAAAGACGAAACATTATTGGCAGGAGTTACATCGCCGATAACAGGAAAAATAGTTGCCGTTAGCCGAAGAGTATCGCCATTGTTTGTAGCTGGCGGTGCAGCCACTTTAAAATTGATAAAAATATTGCCTGTTTCAAATGGGTTGCTTCCCGCAAAATTCCACCTCAATGTATCTCTGTTTATAGTTGTTGGCACAAACGATGAGGATATAAAATTTAAACTACCTGGCTTCACTAACTGAATGGTAAAATCATCAAACGTCTTTGTTCCCTGGTTACGCCATTGAATTCTGTATTGAATATTAAATCCCGGCCGTGCAGCCGTTACAGGTATAAGGCAAATCACTAAATCATTTTTACCTGCGATTGGCTGTAAAGCAAATGAAATACTATCGGTATTAAAATAGTTGGAGTGAGTTGTAGTGAAGGTGGAAGGCACCACATTATAATAAGGCACCACAGGCTGAACAGTGGTTATGTAAGAGCCGGTATCAACATCAAGGGTAAACTTACCTGTATTGGCAATTGCTGTAATCGTATCAATTCCTCGTTTAATGGTGACCGTTTTTGCGTTGTTATAAAATGGTTCATCAACTTCCCTGGTGCCATTTAAATTATTGTCGATGAAAACTGAACCTTTGAGCGTGTTGTAATTTAATAAAGCGTTTCTTTCATAACGGGCAAGAGCAAAGTCAGTATGTTCAGGGGTAGAAGATGAATATCCTGCCACAAGTATTTTTCCGTCCGGCATTATGAGGGAAGTATTACTTAAATCATTAAAGCCCTGAAAATCCGTTGTTATAACGCCATTTTTTCCAAAACCATTATCAGGAGAACCGTCTTTGTTGTAGCGTAATAAAGCAAAGTTCAAGAGGCCAATGTCTCCGTTATCGTCTTGAATTCCCGTTCCTCCTGTCACCAAAATTTTCCCATCGGGCTGAACATGAACTGAACTACCTGCACCTTCCAGCTTATTGTCAAATGAAGAGGTGACTTTACCGTCGGTTCCAAATGTGCTGTCTGGAATTCCGTTTACAGTATATCGGGCTAATGCAACTTTAAGATGTTGTGCATCGAATAGATCACCAGCAATTACTATTTTACCATTAGTATGTAAAGAAAGAGACCGTCCATAATCATCTGAACCACCGAAATCGGTAATTACAATCCCATTTAGACCGAAGGATGTATCAATTTTTCCGTTTTCGAGATATCGTACAACCGCAAAATCATGTTTTGTTGCTTTACCGCTTGTATTACCGCCAGCTAAAATTTTGCCATCTGTTTGAAAAATAACTGCGTGAATTGCATCACCACTATTGGCATTTACATCTGTATAAACTTTTCCGTTTATGCCAAATGTGCTGTCTAAAGAACCATTTGGGTTGTATTGTACCAATCCAAAATTGTCGCCGCCAATAGCGGTTTGGGCAAATCCTGCTAACAAAATTTTGCCTTTCGAATTGATAGAAAGAGAATAGGCTTCATCATCCCTGCTTTCAAAATCTGTAGTCGCAATTCCATTTATTCCAAAACTGCTATCTAATTTTCCATTCGAATTGTATCGAGCTACAGCAAAGTCAACATCTATTACATTAATTAAACCGTTTCGTTTTTTTCCCGCTACTATAATTTTTCCATCAGCCTGTATACCTACTGCATTAGCAACATCTCCGGTTTGCCCGATAGCTGTTATTACCTTACCCCCAATTCCAAACGTACTGTCAAGGGTTCCATCTTTATTATACCGCACTACAGCAAAAGCATCTCTTCTACCAATAGTTGCATTTCCCACAGCTACTATTTTTCCATCACTTTGTAATACTAAAGCATTCGCGGCGCTACCCGAATCACTCACGTTTGTAATTACTTTGCCCCTATTACCAAATGTTACATCCAGACACCTGTTTGAGCAATAGATAAATGAGAAATACAAAACAGGAAAAAAATGAAATAAGAAGGTTTGATAAACGGCTTAATTAAAGCCCGAAGACAGGGAGATTTTTTCATAGATATATTGTGAGGTGCAATATAGGGAGTTCAAGGGTAATAATTTAGGCTACAGTTTCTCAAATTTCGAAGCCGTTTGTTCTTTACCTGATAATTTAAACCTTATAAAATAATACCCACTTTGCTAAAGCCTTGATATTTATGTTTACTAAAGTGGCTGATGAAACTGCCGCTTGTTTGGAGATCAAAATTTTTCCATCAAGTGCTAATATTTCTAAGAAGCTGTCTAAAAATGTTTGAGCATCATTCTTATGGCTTCTAAATATAGTTTACTGGCTGAGCTTCAGATTTTCTTAGAAGCTGTTTAAAAATGAAAATACTTTTTTCTCTGTTTTTTTGTGTTGGCTTATTCTTCGTGCCTTCAGTGGTAAAAAAATAACCCCAGAGAAATACAAAAGTTTAAAAAATTTAGTACATGGAGTTAATAAGAAATATTAGATATTGAAATCGTTTTTAAAAAGCTACTAAGAAGCCGTTTAAAATTTTGTTTGATGATACCAGCCCGAGTTTTTATTAGCTTCATCCTCCGCTGTGGCATAGCACTTCACCTGAAGCGCAAATGAATTCTTAAGTTTCAAAATAAAAGTTCCAGATTAATTGAAACAACTTCTTAGCAGCCAAGTGTAATGATGTGTCTTTGGATAGAAGCTTATTGATTTACTTCTAAAATAAATTTCAACCTCAATTACCAAAAAACAACCCCTTGTGTTATCTCACCTTATTTAAAAGTATATTAGTTGCTTATCTCAGAAAAACAACATTATGAAAAAAGCGATTATTTGTATTGCAGGCTTTTTACTGCCCTCATTATTTGTTTGTTTAGTTGCTCAACCCACAGAGCAGATTGTAAAAATAATTGTAGGCCCCGATCACCCCGATTGGAATTATAAAATAGGTGAACCGGTAAAATTTAATGTAATGGTCTTGCAATATGGTAACCCTATTCCCAACGCAAAAATCAGGTACGAAATTGGGGCTGAAAGAATGCCTGCTGTTATTAAAGACTCTGCGATGCTTACGGACGGCAAAAAAACAATTAGTGGTGGCACGCTTAAATCTCCGGGTTTTTTAAGATGCATTGTTTCAACAACCATTAATGGTAAAACCTACCGAAACCTTGCTACGGCAGGGTTTGAACCACTAACCATTCAACCAACTGAAACGCTGCCCGAAGATTTTAAAACATTCTGGGACCGGTCAAAGGAAGAACTATCAAAAGTTCCTGTGGATGCGAAGATGACTTTGTTACCTGAACGTTGTACCGAAAAGGTAAATGTGTACCAGGTGAATTTGCAGAATGCAGGTAATGCCAGGGTGTATGGTATTTTATGCATACCGAAAGGTGAGGGCAAATTTCCGGCCCTGCTAAAAGTACCCGGCGCAGGGGTCAGAGCTTACAGAGGGGATGTTGCGACTGCCGAAAAAGGAATCATCACACTCGAAATTGGCATACACGGTATACCTGTAACAATGGACGATGTCGTTTATAGTAATCTTGGCGCACATGCATTGAATGGTTATCCGGCTTACAATATGGATAACAAAGACCGGTTCTACTATAAAAGGGTATACCTCGGCTGTGTACGTGCCAACGACTTTCTTACCAGTCTGCCTCAATATGACGGTTCTAATTTAGGCGTATATGGCGGCAGCCAGGGAGGCGCTTTGTCAATTGTAACTGCAGCGTTGGATAACAGGGTAAAATACTTGTCGGCCCTGTACCCTGCACTAAGCGATGTAACCGGGTATTTAAAAGGACGTGCAGGCGGCTGGCCTCATTACTTTGATGTTAACAATGTTGCCATTAACAATACACCCGCAAAGCTTGCCACCATTGCCTATTATGATGTGGTAAATTTTGCGAAGCAATTAAAAGTTGAAGGATTTTATGCATGGGGCTACAACGATGAAACCTGCCCGCCGACATCTATGTATGCGGCCTACAATGTAATTACAGCG
>JBBRDW010000154.1:0-9354 GCA_038203525.1 Chitinophagales bacterium
AGGCATAGATCGTTTGGATTATCACCAACTGCAACGTTGTCAATGATTTTATTTTGAGCTGTATTAAACACAATTATTTTATCGCAGCCCCAGCAGGTAATATAGAGTTCTGTTTTGTCTTTTGAGAGGAGGCAGGTATAAGCTTCACCATCCAGTTTAATTTGTTGCTTAATTTCTTTCGATAGAAGATCGATGACGTACAATGAATTATTTTCTTTTGTCACCACATACATCGTATGCTTTGCATCGTCTATCTCAATGCCTGATGGCGAAATTTTTACGGGCCATTTATCGCCCAGTTTAATGCTATCTTTTAGTTTCAGCTTATTTTTAATAACAGCATATTTCAATATCCAGTTATCGTTGCCACCACTGGCATATAAATATTTTTCATCTGCGCTGAACTTCAATCCCAGCCAGGATTTAGGTATCTCTACATTATCCACAATCTTTTCATTTTTTACATCAATCAATTGAATACTTTGGGTGCTTTGGCCGTTGTTGGTTACAGCCATATATTTTTGGGTTGCAGAAACAGCAATATTCAGTGGAAGATCACCCACTGCCAAACTTTTTCCAACCGGAGTTAAGCTCCATCCATTGGGCAGGCTGATGCGCTTCGATTCGAGTTGTTGTAAAGTTTGACTATACGATGTGCAGCAACAAATAAACAGGTTCAACAGTATTATAATATTCTTCATAACTTAACAAATTATTGATAAAGTTAACCCTTGAAGATTACAAGTTTTTTCAATTATTTAAAATCAAATTAAATAAAACATTGCAACATGATTTTACGAAAACTGTCTGCCATCGCTCTACTATGCTGTTTACTGGTTCCTGTATTTTCCCAAAAAACCATTGCAATTAAATGCGGTAAATTATTTAATGCCGAATCTGGGCAGTTAGTTTCCGGCCAGCTAATCATTGTAAAAGACAACCTGATACAGTTTGCAGGTGATCCATCTTCGTTTAAAGGAAAGGCAGATACCACGATTGACCTCTCCGCTTACACGGTATTACCCGGCTTAATTGATTGTCATACGCATGTATTGCTTCAGGGCGATATTACGAGCGACGATTATGCGGTTCAGCTTTTAAAAGAGTCCATCCCTTACAGAACACTACTCGCATCCCGCAGCGCAAAGATTGCGCTGGATAACGGTTTCACAACCATTCGCGACCTTGAAACAGAAGGCGCTATGTATGCCGATGTTGATATTAAAAAAGCAATCAACAATGGGGTAATTCCCGGCCCACGCATGTTCGTTTCAACAAGGGCAATCAATACGGTAGGCCATTACCCGCTGAGCCCCAAAGAATATAATTGGGAACTTGACCTGCCAAAAGGTATACAGGAAATAAATGGCGCCGACGAAGCACGCCGCGCCGTACGCGAACAGATTGCCCATGGAGCCGACTGGATAAAAATATATGCCGATCGCGGCTACTATCGCATGCCTGATGGTAGCTACCGCAGCCGTCCAAATTTTACCACCGAAGAATTAAATGCAGTAGCCGATGAAACAATACGTTCTGGAAAAAAGCTGGCAGCACATGCAGTAACCCGGGATGGAATTATTGATGCAGTTAATGCGGGCGCTTCCACAATCGAACATGGTTTTGGAATGGACGATGAATGTATTGCACTTATGGTAAAGAAAGGTGTGTACTGGTGCCCCACTATTTATGTGTGCGATTATGTAGCAGAAGGCCGCGCCAAAGAAGGTGCGCCAATCAACAAATATTTTATGGAAACAATGCCTGCCGTTTTTAAAAAAGCAATGAATGCGGGTGTTAAAATTGCTTATGGAACTGACATTGGTGGCTATGACTGGAACGAACCGCAGGCAAAAGATTTTGAATACATGGTTCAGTACGGAATGACCAACGCACAAGCTATTCAAACCGCCACGTTAACGGCCTCCCAATTACTTGGTTTGGAAGGTAAAGCCGGCGTAATAAAACAGGGAGCTTTTGCAGATATTATTGCAGTAAACGGCAACCCTTTGCAAGATATAAAATTATTACAGCAGGTGCAATGGGTTATGAAAGAAGGGGTAGTTTTTAAAAGCAATAAATAATACATTTATGAGCCCGGCTCAGGAATATCCATTAAACATCCTTGCGTCGCACTCTTGTACTGTATAACTTTTTTCAGCATTGCGAAGTATCCTGTAATGTTCTCAACTATTTTTTCGCAGCATCATCTGTTACTTTCGCCGTTATTGTATGACGCATAAAACAAAAGGCATTGTATTACGTACTGTAAAATATGGTGAAACCAGTATTATCACATCTGTTTATACAGAACTTTTTGGTGTGCAGAGTTATATTGTAAAAGGCGTACGGCAATCTTCTAAAACATCATCGGGTAAAGCAAGCTACTTTCAATCCGGTGCCATGCTCCAGATGGAAGTTTACCACAACGAATTAAAGAACCTGCAGTTTATAAAAGAATACCAATGGAGTTATTTGTATGAGCAAGTATTTTTTAACGTAATAAAAAATGCTGCTGCCACTTACATAATTGAACTGTTGCAGCACAGCCTTAAGCAGCCCGAAGCAAACCCTGAATTATTTTATTTAATAGAAGATACTTTAATGCAGTTGGATAAAGGAAATGACACACTAACTGCAAACCTGCCATTATATTTTACGCTGCATCTAACAGGTGAGCTCGGCTTTCAGGTGCAGGGGCAATTTTGCAAAGCTACGCCTGTACTGGATTTGCAGGCAGGAAGCTTTGTTGCAGAAATTCCTTTGCACGTGTATTATGTAACCGGAGAGCTTGCTGAAACCACTTCGAAAATAAACAACATCCAATTTTATAACGAGCTGGAAAATTTTCACCTGAGCCGTAATTTACGGCGGCAGTTACTGGAAAATTTTCAGCAGTATTTAGCGCTGCATATAGAAGGTTTTGGAATACTGCGAAGTTTAAAAGTTCTACAGGAAATACTTAGTTAACACCGCTTTTTTTTATTTGACTAAGGGTTCAAAGATGTAATCCAAAATCTAAGAATTAAAAGAAGCAGTGCTTAACCAGCTTTACAATTATTAATTTTTAAGCCCACCCCTGAAGCTGTAATAGGCAGGTTTTCTGGCATAGTTATCGTCAAATAAAAGTGGCCAGTCTTTATGCATTATGTAAGTCCTAATCCAGCTGTCTTTATCGCCTACGTTCCATGTTGTAATACCATACTGCTGCACCGCCGGAACAAGTTTTTTATATTCACCTGCAATAAAAGCGTATTTATCTGCCTGCAAATTTTGTAAGGCAGTTGTAAAAACTACAGACTGGTCGTTAGCTGTATTTACGCTAATGTCAAGCTCTGAAATATGGATGAGTAAACCTGTTGAAGAAAGTTTTTCAAGAGCTTTTGTAATTCCATTGTTCGAGGCATTTATATCCGTATGCATTTGTAAGCCCAAACCATTAATTGGTATGCCCCTTGTTTTAAAATCATTGACCATATTTATAATGGCATTTGTTTTTGCTTCGCTCCATTCCTGGCCATACTCGTTGTAAAAAAGTAATGCATCAGGGTCTGCCTCATGTGCATATTCAAATGCACGGGCTATATAATCGGTTCCTAAATGCCTTGCCCAGATACAACCATCATCAAACCTATCTCCTGCATTAAGATCATCTACACGCAGAACGCCATCTTCGTGAAAGGCTTCGTTCACCACATCCCAACTTGTTGCTCTGCCTTTATAATGTGCAACTACTGTTTGAATATGTGTTTTAAACAGTTGCTCCCATGCAAGTGAATCACCTGCAAAATTATTGAGCCAATCAGGATTGAACTGGTACCAGATAAGGCAATGGCCATGCAACCTTTTATTATTTGCTGCACAAAAATCCGCAATATAATCGCCACCGCTAAAATCAAATTTTTTTTCAGCAGGGTGTACCGTTGGCCACTTTACGGCATTCTCAATAGTAATACTGCTTTGCTCTTTTATAAGGATATTTTTATAAAGCGTATTTGTTTGGAGTAAGTACACATCTATAGCTGCGCCAATTTTAAATGGCGAAACACTTTTGAGTGTTTCAGTATCATTGATTACTGGAGGCACAGGCGATGGCGGTAATGCAGAACTGCTTTTTTTACAGGCAAAGCTGCACAGTAAACAGGTAAGTAATAACAATGGCATCCTGCTTTTCATAAAGCGCTTTTTTAATTCATTATAAAAGAAAAGCCCTGGCCATTTATTATTTCAAAGTTTACCAGTCTCTGCCCTAAGATTCAGGAGTTGCTGCGAGCCTTGATGCCAATAAAATAAAAGTATTTAAACCGCTTACGCAGCCTGCATTTCAACTGCTCAATAATGATCCCAACTGTACAAGCGTGCGACGCAACAGTCGATGCTATGAAATACTTTAGCCGGGCCCAAAAATGTTCCTGCTAAATTTTACCATTCTTTATCTCTTCAACAACACCGGGATCGAGCAAGGTAGTGGTATCGCCTAAATTTTCTGTTTCGCCTTCCGCTATCTTTCTTAAAATACGGCGCATTATTTTGCCACTTCTTGTTTTTGGCAGTCCGCTTACAAACTGGATTTTATCTGGTTTGGCGATAGCACCAATCATGCGTGTTACTGTTTGCAGAATATCTTTTCTGCTCATAGCTTCATCGCCATGCATGGGTCCAAAAATAACAAAAGCGTAAATACCCTGCCCCTTTACATCGTGTGGGTAGCCCACTACTGCGCTCTCTATTACACCCGCATGCATATTGATAGCGTTCTCAACTTCTGCGGTGCCAATGCGGTGGCCGCTTACGTTCAAAACATCATCAACCCGGCCGGTAATGCGGAAGTTTCCCTGCTCATCTTTTAATGCACCATCGCCGGTGAAATACAGGTTTTCGTAGGTGCTGAAATAGTTTGTTTTACAACGCTCATGGTCTCCGTAAGTTGTTCTCAAAATGGAAGGCCATGGGGCTTTTATGCAAAGGTTGCCCTTAATAAGGCCATCTGTGTATTCAGTTATTTCTTTTCCGTTTTCATCTACCAGCAGGCATTGTACGCCAGGCATTGGAAGTGTTGCCCAGCCTGGCTTTGAAGGCGTTATACCCGCAAGGTTTGATATTAGTACACCACCTGTTTCTGTTTGCCACCAGGTATCTACTATCGGGCATTTTTTCTTACCTATATGCTCATCATACCAATGCCAGGCTTCTTCGTTTATAGGTTCGCCTACGGTTCCCAAAATCCTTAAAGACGAAAAGTTTTTACCCATTAACGGGGCTAAACCAAAACCCATTAAACTTCTTATAGCTGTGGGCGCGGTGTATAAAATATTTACTTTGTATTTTTCAATAATATCCCAGAAGCGGCCTGCATCGGGCCATGTTGGTATGCCTTCAAACATAAGCGATGTGCCGCCTGCGCTTAGCGGCGCATAAACAATGTAACTATGCCCGGTGATCCAGCCGATATCTGCAGTGCAAAAATGAATTTCACCAGGCTGGTATTGAAATACGTTTACAAATGTATAGTTGGTCCAAACCATATAACCACCGCAGGCATGTACTACTCCTTTGGGCTTGCCGGTAGAACCCGAAGTGTATAAAATAAAAAGCGGATCTTCTGCATCCATTTCTTCTGCCGGATAATAGTTGAGGCCCAGTGTTTCCACTTTTTTTATTTCATCTTCCCACCATACGTCGCGGCCTTTTATCATACTTACCGCCGTTCTTGTACGGGTGCATACTATAACCCGTTGCACTGTTTTATTGCCAATGAGGGCATCATCAATAACGTCTTTTAACGGGATATCTTTACCGCCCCTAAATGCTCCATCGCAGGTTACTATAAAGGTAGCCTGCGCATCTAATAAACGGTCGGCAATACTTTGTGCGCTGAAGCCTCCAAAAACTACTGAATGTATTGCACCAATTCTTGCACAAGCCAGCACGGCAATGGCGAGTTCGGGAATCATACCCATATAAATACAAACCCTGTCGCCCTTTACCACACCATTGTTTTTAAGAACATGGGCAAACTGGCAAACTTTGTAGTGCAGGTCTTTATAGGTTAATACCCGGTGATGTTCTTCGGGGTCATTCGGCTCCCAAATTAAAGCCGGTTTATTTGCCATTGTTTGCAGGTGGCGGTCTAAACAGTTTTCAGTTATGTTAAGCGTAGCACCTTTAAACCATTCGACTCTTGGTTCGCTGAAATTCCAATCCAAAACCTTATCCCATGGGCGTTTCCATAGAAAATTACCTGCAACATTGGCCCAGAAAGTTTCGGGATCATCTATACTTTGTTTGTAAGCTTCGTGGTACGCTTCAAGCGATTTTATCTGATAAGGATATGACATTGCAACCATTTGTTTTAGATGCTAAATTTACAGCATCTAACTATGCAAACAAACCATCTGAGCAAACGTTTGAAATTTATGAGCCCGGCATTGGATATTCTGGTCATCGTTCCTTGCGTCGCACACTTGTACGATTGACAAATAATCTTGCCTGGATGCGCGGCTTTTTCTTGCGTTTGCGATATATACCTGTACTTGAGTTCTCTTAAAGTTAACTAATACAAAATACCAGTTTGAATTAGGGCTTTGAACTGTGGCAAGCAAGTATTATATCAAGGTAATTTAATGTTATCTGGCTTTCTGGGTTAATTAATATAATTTACACTTGTATAAATTTTAAATCAAACACCAAATTAATTATTATGAAAAATCAACCAGGGTCCATTTCAATTCTGTTTCTGATTCGCTTTAGTTTGTTCTTTTTCTGCTGCATTAGTGGGGTAGTTCAAAAGTCTTTCGCCCAGCCGCAGGTCATTTTTTCTAAGATAGCTGATAATTTGAATTTACCAGATTGTATTACAAACGCAGGCGATGGATCAGGCCGTTTGTTTATTACTGAACAGGCCGGAGTAATAAAAATTTTTAAGAATGGAGTAATATTAAGCAAGCCTTTTCTCGATATAAGCAACCTTGTTTCTATTGTGGGAAACGACCAGGGTTTGTTTAGTATAGCGTTCTCGCCAAAATACAATAAAAACCGTACTTTTTTTGTCCTTTACACAGCGCTCAATAATAATATTACTTTGGCAAGTTACAAGGTAAGTAAGACTAATCCAGACTCGGCCACAAAAAGTGGGTCCAAGACATTACTGTCAATTCCCAAAGAAGGCGGCTCGTTAGGAAGGAATGGCGGCGATCTTCATTTTGGAACGGATAAATACCTATACGTTTCTATTGGTGACGGAGGTACCGGTAGCAATACATTTGATAACCCACAGGATGGTCTTGTTTTAAATGGCAAATTATTGCGCATAAAAACCAATTCATCCATTGCCCCCTATTATACAATACCGCCCGACAATCCATATGTAAATGACCCCAATGTTCTCGATGAAATTTGGGCACTTGGTTTAAGGCAACCCTGGCGTTTCACTTTCGACAGAACGACCAACGATATATGGATGACAGATGTAGGCCAGAGTACAAGGGAAGAAGTTACCGTTAGAACAAGTGCCCAATCTGCAAAGACCAATTATGGCTGGCCGTGCTACGAAGGTGATTCTGTATATAAATTAAAAAACTGTGGAAACATTAGTAACTACACATTTCCTGTCTTAGCCTTTTCAAATAATTTGACCGATGGTGGTCACGGTGTTATGGGCGGTTATGTTTACAGAGGTGCCGCTTATCCCGCACTACAGGGTTACTATATTTGCGGAGATTTAGATTCGCGTAACCTCTGGAAAATTAAATCAAACGGAACCGGTGGCTGGAATGTATATCCACAGCCAGGCGGCGCGCCGAAAGGCCTGGTAAGTTTTGGTGAGGGTGAAGATGCAGAGATGTATGCATTATCAATTGACAGTGGAACATTATACAAAGTGCAGGCTACGGGTGCTATTGCCTCAGCAACACCTACTGCCGAAACTGAGCCGGTTATAACAGAAAATAATAACTTGAAATCTTCCATATATCCTACCAATGTTACCAATAATTTGGTTACGCTCGATTTAAAAGAATCTTTCAGTTTTGTAAGATTAGTTGATATGCAGGGCCAGGAATTTCTGCGCAAAACACTTGAGGGCGAATCAGGCAGGGTAAAAGTCAATCTTCCCCCATTAAGCGACGGCATGTACATTGTGCAACTTGTGGGCAAACAAAGCATGCAACAAAAAATTTATATAACACGATAAATATTTTTCGTCAATTGTATTACAAAAAAGCTGCTTTTACAGGCAGTTTTTTTATTGTCATTTTGTGAAATTTCCTTTGTACCAGGCTAAAAATCTTTGACCACCGTTCCTTGCGTCGCACTCTTGTACGCCAAATCTTTATGCAGCTTTTATCGCAGCGGTAATCAATAAAACACAAAGGCTTGAAGTTTTTTAAAAACTTCAAGCCTTTGTTATCAACCACTCTTGTTATTCCTCATTGTTCATTCATCATTGACCATCCCCCCCTACTGTTTCACAAACTTTTCCACCTGGGTTCCATTATCGTCTTTTACCCTTACCATATAAGTACCAGGCGCAAGACTGCCAATGCTAAAACTGTAAGCATCTGCTTTTGCTGTAAATTGAAGCAGTTGTTTACCCTGAATATCAAGTACGGCAATGGTGCTGGTAACTGCTGCATTCAAACGCTTTACTGTAAGCCTGTCCTTTGCAGGGTTGGGGAACAGTTTTATGCTACCCGGTTTTAAATAAGCAATGCTTACCGTTTAGCTATAGCTAAACTTACCATCTTTATCCACCTGTTTAAGGCGGTAATAATTAGTGCCAGCCAGGGGCTGTTTATCTGTATAAACGTAATCCTGTACCGCTGCGCCAGTTGCTGCAATGTTTACCCGTACAACAGCCGTATAATTAACTGCATTGCAGCTGCGCTCTACTGCAAAATAGCTGTTGTTTAATTCGGTGGTGGTTTGCCAGTTAAGGGTTATGGTTGCTTTGGTTTGCGTGGCTTTAAACTGACTGTAGATAATGGGGGAGGATTGCATCGCCGCCATTGTAGCGGGCAAGAGCGAATTTAAAAACAGGATTATCAATATTATATTTATAAGTAGCCCCCGCTACCAATATTTTACCATCCAACTGCAATTCACCCCCAGCACAATCCGTCACAGCACCCTCCCCAATATCTGTAGTTACTAACCCATTTTCACCAAAGGAAGAATCAAGAATGCCATTACTTTGAAACCTGGCGAGTGCAAAGACAGTTGGTGCTATAAAATCATAATAATATCCAACAGTTAAAATTTTATTATCTGGCTGTATCAATACAGTTTTTACAGACGAAGTTCCAGTGCCAAACGATTGAATAATCATTCCTTTCCCTTCGCCAAATGAAGCATCAA
>JBBRDW010000155.1:0-9279 GCA_038203525.1 Chitinophagales bacterium
TTTCCCAGGGAGAAAGTGCCAATTGGTTCCAAATATCCAACCTTTACATTGCAGTACCAGAAAGGATTTCAGCATATACTGGGCAGCGATGTAAATTTCGATAAATGGAAATTAACCGTGTCAGACGACATGAATTTTAAACTCGGCGGCCTGTTTAAATACCGCCTTAGCGTAGGTGGTTTTATCAACAATAAAAATGTTTTTATACAGGATTATCAGCACTTCAATGGCAACCAGTTAGTCTTTGCAAGCGAGTTTGTAAACATTTTTCAGATTGCGCCTTATTATGCCAACAGCACCACAGCGCCGTTCTATGCAACGGTAAATGCAGAGCATCATTTCAATGGCCTGCTTACCAATAAAATTCCTGTGTTCCGCAGGCTAAGCTGGAACCTTGTTGCGGGCTCCAATGCATTCTTTGTAAATCGCGATAACAACTACGTTGAAATATCTGCCGGGCTCGAAAATATTTTTAAAGTACTGCGGGTAGATGTAATAGGCTCTTATCTCAACGGCAAAAATGCACAGGTGGGTGTACGCATAGGTTTTGGCGGTTTGCTTGGCAGCGCAATCCGCTTCAATTAGTATGTTTTATGCAATTAATTTATGGGCACAACAATAAAGTTTCATAGCAGCATTGTTGCGTCGCACTCTTGTACTTTCAGATTCTTTATTGAGCTTTTTTCGAAGCTAAGATTAAAACGGCAAACAGGGCCGCCAGGTTTAGTTTGTCCAAACTGTATATATTATCATTCCGATGTGTGGGTAAAAGCAGCGGGGCATTTGAGATTAAAGTTGTTTGCTTATAAGTTTAAGTTTCTCAATTACATCATTCATTTTTGCTTGTTGTTTTTTAATTGTTTTTGGTAGCAAATAAAACCAGCTAAAGGCAATCCAAGCAAACGTAACCCCATAGGTAACTGCCATTCCTGCAGCGGTCATTCTCGAGCTAGGTTCGTACATATATAACCCAAGCCCCACTGCCAGCAAAATATAATAAACTGTCATAATCGTTGTTTGTGCAAACTCCTGTTGTTTTTTCAATTTTAAGAGTTGATTTAAATATTGGCTGTTGTCTATTTCTAAATTGCTTGTTGAGATTGAAAAGATAATTTTAGCGGAATTAATAATGGTTAATAAAATAGCAATTATAATTAATGTAACTCCAATTTTTGTTGAAAGCATTTGCAAATCGGAAGTAAACCAAACAAACAAAATACCTGCAATGGTTGCAAGTAATGCCAAAATACCTGCAATAGATTTATTTCTTATTCGCTTTTTTAGCTGTGCTGTTTTTATAAAAATTTCCTTTTCGGCTGGCACTTCCGCACTTGCCTGCAATTTCCATAATTCTCTCAAGTCGATACTATTGCTCATAATTTTTAAATTTTTGAGTCAGCTTTTCTTTTATGCGATGGATTTTTACTCTAATATTCGCCTCAGAAAGTCCGGTTATATTTGCAATTTCTGCTTGCTTTACGTCTTCTAATTCAAGAGAAATAATTAGCCGGTCAGTTTCTGGTAAATCAGCAATAGATTTATACAGAAACTTCATTTTGCCTTCAATGCCTGGTACAACTTCTTCTATAATCTCTGCCGGTAAAACTGCTTTTTTTGGCGCTCTATTTTGCTTATCAATTTGCCGCAAACAATGATTGGAAGCAATTCTAAAAACCCAGGTTCCAATTGCTGATTCATGCCTGAATTTAGGCAGCTGTTGCCACACGGTTATAAAGGTATCCTGCGCAATATCTTTTGCCCAATCATGGTCGTTCACATAACCCATACATAAGCGAAATACCTTCTGCCAATAGGTTTTATATATTTCTTCAAAATTCATTTAGAAGTTTATGCTGGCTTTACTTTTTTAAAAGTTTCATCATTACAAATATAGCCGCACCAATACCAATACCAACGGCATTGTTATTTAAAGCTACACCCATGGCAGTGCCGGTTCCAACAGCATACATTAAAGGCGAATTGTTAGATAAGTTTTTCATTTTAATTTTTACCTGTTTATAAAAGATTGCAATTGTCTGCCGAACCACTCTTTGTCGTCATACATTATAAAATGCAATCCTTTTGTAGCGTATTGCAAATCTGCAGTTTTTAAGTTTTTAAATTGTTCGTTCATGGCAGGTTTTAAATTGGCAAAAGTTGATTCCAGCAAGATTAAGGACGGACATTTAATCGTTGCTATTTTGTCTCTTAAATCTGTGTTTGAAAAATCGCAAAACATTTCACCTATTGTTGCTCTGTCCGATTTCACAGACCAGCTAACTACCAGTTCTTGTTTCGACGTGTCTGCCAGTAGTTGAGGAATAGTACGTTTTTGCATAAGATAAAACTGCCCGTCGCTTGATGCTGTCATCTGCGAAACTATAGCACTACAATCATTATTTTCTTTTGATTGAAAAGCAGGATTCATTAGGGCAGATAAACAAGGCAGTCCGTCAACCACAACTATTTTGGAAACAAGTTCAGGATAGTCTGCAGCCAATGCCATTGCCAAACCACCACCCATACTATGCCCTATTATAATAGGTTGGTCGATTTTATTTTGTTGGATAAAATTAGCTATTGCATTTTCCCAGTTTTTAAACGTAGGATTTGGCTGTGGCGCAACGTCTGCAAAACCTGCCATCGTCAATGTGTAACAAGTATAATCTTTTTCATAGCTGGATTTTGTTTCATTCCAAACATCGCCAGAACAGGCAAAGCCGGGAATAAAAATAATCGATTTAAGCCCATTCCCCGACATCTCTACTTTAAAAGGAAAACTTTTACTTTGTCCGAAAGAATGATTGCTAAATGTTGTAAACGTAATTACAATTAAGAATGACAATTTGGTGAAACGCTTCATGTTGTTTTATTATTTGATTGCCATTTAGATACAAAGCCTATCAGAATGTTACAGTTCTTTGAAAAATAATTATTAATAAGGTAACGTTGGCTATAACTAAGGGTTTCAATGGTTTGCTAGTCAGCGCAATCCGCTGCAAATAGTATGTTTTATGCTATTAATTTATGAGCCCAACAATAAGTTTTCATAGCATCATTGTTGCGTCGCACTCTTGTACTTTCTAATATAAAGCAGCTTTTATCAAAGCAAAGATTGAAGCGGAAATTAGGTGTTGCCGGGTTTAGTTTGTCCTCACTTTTTATATTATTACGATGCGGGGGATACGCACAGGGGCGTTTTAGCATTTGCATTTTTGTCATTGGGATTTTTCTAATGACTTAATTTCTGTCAAAATTATTATAACAGGAGTCTTGCCCGTATTTTCTACATAGTGTTTACCTACAGCATCCATCCAGGATGCAGTTCCAGTTTTTTCGTCTGCATTAATAATTTCGCCATTGTCAAGATACACTTTCAACTGTCCACCAGAAGCTACATAAGACGATTTAGCAGGATGAGTGTGCCATTGGTCTTTTTCACCGGGGTTTAAAGTGTACTCTAACACTCTCACATATTCATTGTCCAATAAAAGTTTAAAATTGGTAGGAGATGCTTCAAGCGCATCAATAGTGGATGTCGTCATTTTTTTATTTCGCAAAGCACTGCTATCATCTGTGGTTGCTCTGCCTTGTGAAACTTTATTGTCTTGATTGCAAGAGAAAGAAATGCAAACAATCAAAATAAACAGGAAAGATTTTGTCATTATTATCTATTTAAGTCCGTTATGTATAATGGCAACTAGAAATTAGTACTGCGCTAAAATTTCCGTAACCGTTTAAGTATTTGTAAAGGCATGGAATTTATTACTCATGCAGCCTGGTACAAATGCCAATTCGTAAATATAAAACTGAAGTTAACAACTAATGTTGAAAATTGAAGGTCAGGCACGAACCACTGCCGAGGTGAAGCCTTCCGCTTCAATTCTTTGCTTAGCTAAAAGCTTCATGAAGCATCAAACGGTATAAGAGTGCGACGCATGCAGGCTCAAAAATATTTTTATGTATAACGGGTAAATATGGTGGGTTCTTACCTCACCGGAAAAAATGAACAGGTGTTTGTACGCATAGGTTTTGGCGGTTTGCTGGGTAGCACCCTGCGCTTTAATTAGTATGTTTTAAGCTATTAATTTATGAGCCCAACATTAGGTTGTCGTAGCATCATTGTTGCGTCGCACTCTTGTGCTTTCGGGTACTTAATTGAGCTTAATTGTAGCGAAAATAAACGCTTTACAGCGACCATTTCTTTTTGGCAGTATTGAGCACAGCCGTTACAGCAGAAAGTATCAGACCGAAGATAAATGCCCACAAAAATCCGTCAATACGAATACCCGTAACGAATTTATCTGCAAGCATTATGATGATGACATTTATTACCAGAAGAAACAAACCAAGCGTAATAATGGTAAGCGGAAGCGTTAAAATAATAAGCAGCGGCTTTACAATAAAATTAAGCAGTGCTAGTACAAGCGAAAAAATAATCGCAGTGGTAAATGAACTTATCGCTACATGGGGGTTCAGCAATTCTGCAAGCAGGTAAACTAGAACTGCGGTAATTAGCACATTTAAAATAAATCTCATACTCATTTTTTTGTAAGCTACCGCATTATTTCTGGTATGGTGTATTTAATTGCTGCACGTACGCCATTGCCGGTGTTGTAAACGCTAAACTACGCTTCGACAAAAAAGCTCCATAAAGTATCAAACCTTAAAAGAGTGCGGCACATCCAGGCTCGAAAATATTTTTATGTATAACGGGTTTATGTGGTAGGCTCTTATCTCAACAGTAAAAATGCACAGGTAGGTGTACGCATAGGTTTTGGCGGTTTGCTGGGCAGCGCCCTCCACTTCAATTAATATGTTTTATGCAATTAAATTATGGACCCAACAATAAAGTTTCAAAGCATCATTGTTGCGTCGCACTCTTGTGCTTTCTAATATGAAGCAGCTTTTACCAAAGCGTAACAAAACATATGCAACATCTAACGGGCTTATATCCCAGCCTTCGGGCATAATGTTCTTACCAGTGTTCTCAAAAGGCGCCTCGTTCGGTTCGGTCACGCCGAAGACTTGATTGAAAAAATACGCAGCATATTTTTTCAAAGAAGCGAAAGCAGTGCCGTTGAGACCCCGAAGCCATGCGGCTTGAGCCAAAGAGTTTTAAAATTGAGCCTGATAAAATAAAAGGATAATGTTATTTTTACCGCACAACCTGTTAGCCACACATGAACACAATCAAAATTTTTCTTGCATCATCAGCCGAAATGCTCAACGATAGGTTGGCATTTAAATCTTTCATTGGAGATGAAAACAAAATGCTTCAAAAGCAGAATGTGTTTCTTCATTTGGAAGTATGGGAAGATTTTATTGATGCTATGTCAGCAACACGCCTTCAGGATGAATATAACAAGGCAATCCAGAGCAGTGACATTTTTATAATGCTGTTTTGTACTAAAGTAGGAAAATACACATCAGAGGAGTTTGAAAAAGCCTTTCAGCGCTTTAAAGAAACGAGCAAG
Source organism: Chitinophagales bacterium (assembly GCA_038203525.1). Taxonomy (GTDB): domain Bacteria; phylum Bacteroidota; class Bacteroidia; order Chitinophagales; family Chitinophagaceae; genus Limnovirga. Next base: position 5,478 of record JBBRDW010000155.1, read on the forward strand.
CCATTTATTTATACTTATTTCAAGAATGCCAAGGAGGCAATTGGAAGTCTGAAAAAAGAAGACATGCTGAGTGTATGGGCCTTCCAGGAAAAGCTAAAAGAGCTTGGACATTTTCAAACCGAATATGAGAACACAGACAGGCTTTGCTTACATTTTAGTCAACAACTTGATAAACTGTTTGATGAAGGGAAATTGGAAAAAGGAAAAGTAGAGAACAATGGTGACAGCCAAATACCCAAATGCCTGTCTGCCGGCCAACCTTCTGTTACTACTGAATTTACAGGAAGGGAAACAGAACTTGCTGATATTAAAAGTAAATTGGAAAAGAGCCGTTTATTACTGATCAACGCGGAAGGGGGCATGGGTAAAACTACCATTGCTGCAAAATACCTGGAAGATAATCTTGACACATACAAACACTACGCATGGATGTTTTGCGAAAGCGGTATTACAGAGCAGTTAAAAACCCTTGCGCCAAAACTAAATGTTGACCTTACAAAATACACTGCAGAGGATGAGCAAGGTCCGTTACTTGCCATAAAAACAGCAATGGAAAATTTGGGTAAAGATTGCCTGCTTGTTTTAGACAATGCAAATGAAGCCGAACATATAGAAGCGTTTCAAAAACATTTTGGTGGTTTGCACTGGCATGTATTGCTTACAAGCCGTTGCCAACAGGTATTACCGGGCAATGAATACACCCTTAACCATTTAAAACCAGAACAGGCGAAGGCACTCTTTAAAACTTATTATACAGAAGACACAGCAGATTTTGAAAGCCAATTAGATAAACTGCTTGAAGGTATTGGCTACAATACGTTGATGATAGAACTGTTTAGCAAAAACCTAAAAGAACTCTCTGCGCTTGGCGAAACACTTGCCATAGCCCTAAACCATTTTAAAGAAAAAGGTTTGTTGCTTGGAGAAAGGAGTTTTGAAATAAAAACAGGCTGGGCGGATAATGTACATAGCAAAGCAGCTACAACCGACCAAATATTGGAAGTACTTTACGACCTTACCAAACTTGAAGAAAACGAAAGGCATATATTGGTTAATCTTGCATTGCTGCCTGCCGAAAGCCATTTGGTTACTTTATTGATTGAAGTATTAACGCCAGATAATAAAATTGAATTTGCCAAACAATTGAAAAGCCTTGCACAAAAAGGGTGGTTAAATACTGATACTAAAAGCTACCGCATAAGCCCTGTTGTACAGCAGCTAATTTTGGCAAAAAATAAAAGCAGTTTAGAAGAAGACGCAGCGCAATTAGTTGAAAACTTAAATTATAAATTAAACCACGATGGTGCATCTCTTATAAACCTTAAGAGCTATAGAGATGCCCAACCTTATGCCGCACTGGCAAAATCTGCAATTGGTTTTCTTTATGAGGAGACTTTTAAAGTTGGCTTATTATTGCTTAACCTTTCTGATTACTATAAAGGCGTGGGAAATTTCAAAACCGTACCCAACCTTTTAAATAGAGCAACTGCAATTTTTGAAAAAGTTGACAGAGAAAATTATGGAATTTGCTTAAGCAGGCTCGGTGATATTTATCAGCAGCAGGGCGATTTCAAAAAGGCAGTAAAGTTCTTTGAATTATATAATGATTTAAATAGAGAATTGTTTGAGGTAAATCCACAAAGTGAATCGCTAAAAAACGGACTCGCCATTTCTTACTCTAAACTCGGTGATATTTATCAGCAGCAGGGCGATTTTAAAAAGGCAGTAAAGTTCTTTGAATTAGATAATGATTTAAATAAAGAATTGTTTGAGGCAAATCCACAAAGCGAATCGCTCAAAAACGGACTCGCCATTTCTTACGAAAAACTCGGTTCTATTTATCTGCAGCAGGGCGATTTCAAAAAGGCACTACAGTTCTTTGAAGAGGATTTGAAGTTAATTAACGAATTACTTAAGGCAAATCCACAAAGTGAATCGCTCAAAAACGGGCTCGCCATTTTTTACGAAAGACTTGGTTCAATTTATCAGCAGCAGGACGATATTAAAAAGGCACTTCAGTTCTTTGAACAATACAATGATTTGTGCAAAGAATTATATGAGGCAAACCCACAAAGTGAATCGCTCAAAAATGGGCTCGCCATTTCTTACCAGAGGCTTGGGAGAATAAACCAAATACAAAACTATCTTTCTGAAGCTGAAAAGTATTTTAAAAAATATAGTGATTTGCAATATGAACTTTACAAGTATAACCCTAATTCAGAAAAACAAAAAAATGACTTAGCTATTTCATATGATAATCTTGGTGAAATTTATCAGCAGCAGGGTGATTTCAAAAAGGCACTACAGTTTTTTCAACAGGAAACCGATTTATTTAAAGAATTGTTTGAGGCAAATCCAGATTCTGTAGGTTTGTATAATGGTTTGGCCGTTTCTTATTTTAAACTTGGAGGTATTTATCTCGAAATAAAAGAGAAGGAAAACGCAAAAAGTTATTTTCAAAAAACAGCAAACATCCTGTTAGATTTAACCCATAAGGTACCCGAAGCCATCGAATATCAAAATAATCTTAAAGAGGTAAATGAGGAGTTGTCTAAAATGGAAAAATAAAAAAGGATTGGTAGCAAAACTGAATTAAAATTATACATTAAAAAGTTATTCTCTTCAATCTTCGCTTCAATAAAAGCACCATAAAGTATCAAACCGTAAAAGAGTGCGACGCAATTAAAGCTTCATAGTACCGCCTCAGCCAGGCTCAAAAAAGTGTATTTAAAAACTATCCTTCAATTTCTATTCTCCTAAAACATTGTACATTCAACTCCCAATAATTAATTATATGAGAAAAATAATTGTACTCCTCGCTGTATTACTAACTGCCATCGCAGTTGATGCACAAAAGAAAACAAAGTTTACCCCGCCGGTAATTGTAAAAAATACTGTTACCGATTCGGCTTATTTCAGCACTACCAAATTCAGGCTGGTGGGGCCCTTCCGTGGTGGTAGGAGTGCAGCGGTTTGCGGTAGTTATAAAGATAAGAACACGTTCTTTTTTGGTGCAACAGGCGGCGGCGTATGGAAAACAACCGATGGCGGCAACAACTGGAAAAACATCAGCGATAAATATTTTGGTGGCACCATTGGTTCGGTTGCAGTGGCAGAAAGCGACGAAAATATTATGTATGTGGGCGAAGGCGAAAACACCATGCGCGGCAACGTAAGTGAAGGCATTGATGGCATCTGGCGCAGCAACGATGGTGGCAGAACATGGATAAATCTTGGGCTGAAAAATGCAAGGCATATTACCAATATAATTATTCATCCAAAGAACCCTGATATTGTTTGGGTTTCTGTAAGTGGCCATTTGTTTGGCCCGAGTGAAGACCGTGGTGTTTATAAAACGATGGATGGTGGCAAAACATGGAGAAAAGTTTTGTACTCAGGCAATACACAGGCAGGCGCTATTGACCTGGTAATGGAACCCGGCAACCCGCAAACACTGTATGCAAGCACCTGGCATGTAATACGCACACCCTACAGTTTAGAAAGCGGTGGCGAAGGAAGTGCACTCTGGAAAAGTATTGATGGCGGCGAAACATGGACGAGCCTGATGAATAAAAAAGGCATCCCAAAAAATGAAACTTTTGGTATCATCGGCATAACGGTAAGCGCAACCAATCCCGATAAATTGTATGCCATCATCGAGTGTAAAAGCAAAGGCATTTACATGAGTGAAGATGCAGGCGAAACATGGGTGAAGCAAACAGATGATGCAGATGTTTGTCAGCGTAGCTGGTATTTTTATAAACTGTTTTGCGACCCTAAAAACGAAAACAGTTTATTTGTG
>JBBRDW010000156.1:0-8566 GCA_038203525.1 Chitinophagales bacterium
ATACTGTCGGGAAGCATTTTTTTCACCATGGATGCACTATCATTGTGCAATTGGGCTGCAGCGCTAATGCTGATTATTAGGAATAATTTTATAAAGAAACAAATCTTCTTCACCGCTTTGTACTGTTTATTTGTGTGTAAATTTACGTTGCATTGGTTAAAAGAAGCCCGTTAAATTATTGGTGCGTTTTAAATGAAGTTGAAAAATACACGTTCAAATTTGCTAGGCAAAGCGCAAATCCGCTGACGCATGAAAGCAAACTGAATTGAAGAGCAGACAAAAAAATATTTATTTAGCATTCAGGATTTTTTAAACCTATGGCATTAAGTCAATCACTGCAGCAAAGACTCTTACAGAAATTATCCCCTCAGCAGATTCAACTGATGAAACTGCTGCAAATTCCTACTGCCTATCTTGAAGAACGTATAAAAGAAGAACTGGAAGAAAATCCCGCCCTGGAAACAGGAGAAGATGAGCATGAGGAAGATTTTGAACTTAACAATGACGCCGACAAGTACGACGATACCGGCGAAGAAGACAGTTTTGAAAAAGATGGCAGCGAAGATGAATATGGAAATATTGATATCAGCGAATACATTTCTGACGGAGATGATGAAATAGGCGATTACCGCCTGAGAGATGAAAATTATCCAGAATCAGATGAACAAAAGGTATTGCCCTACAAAGTGGAAACATCTTTTCATGAGCTTTTAATGGACCAGCTGGGAATGCTTTCACTTGATGAAATACGGTATAAAATAGCTGAACAGATTGTTGGCAGTATAGACGATGACGGTTATTTAAGGAGAGAGCTTTCCTCTATTGCTGATGACCTTGCTTTCAGGCAGAACATTAATTCAACAGAACAGGAAATTGAAGAAATCATCAAAATTATTCAGGGCTTCGACCCGCCCGGTATATGCGCCCGCAACCTGCAGGAGTGTCTACTGCTGCAATTGAACCGGCAGGTTAAATCAGGAAAGAACGTAGCGTTGGCCGTTCAGGTGCTGGATAAATATTTTGAAGAGTTTACCAAAAAACATTACGAAAAAATACAGCGCGGCCTTAATTTGACTGACGAAGATCTTAAGAATGTAATAGGGGCAATTATTCGCCTGAACCCCAAACCGGGCGGTAATGCTGGAGAAACAAACCAGGCTGAAAGTTCCATTATACCAGACTTTTTTATACTTAATAACAACGGCAAGCTGGAACTTACCCTTAACGGCCGCAATGCCCCCGACCTGCGCATTAGCGAGGGTTACCGCGATATGCTTAAGGAATACGACCGCGGAAGCAAGAAAGATAAGCGTCAGAAAGAAGCAGTGCTTTTTATTAAACAAAAAATAGATTCCGCCAAGTGGTTTATTGACATGATACAGCAGCGGCAGCACACACTCTTAGGTACAATGGATGCTATTATGAATTACCAGAAAGAATTCTTTCTTACCGGCGATCAAACCAACCTGCGGCCAATGATCTTAAAAGATATTGCCGAAATTACCGGCCTTGATATATCTACCGTAAGCCGCGTGGCCAACAGTAAGTTTGTACAAACAGAATTTGGAACTTTCAGGCTCAAATTCTTTTTCAGTGAATCTTTAAGTACCGACAGCGGGGAAGAAGTAAGCACCCGTGAGGTAAAGAAAATTCTTAGTGATCTTATTGAAGGCGAAGACAAAAAAAGACCGTTGAGTGATGAAAGGCTAACCGAGTTATTACAGGAAAAAGGATACAATATTGCCCGCCGCACCGTAGCCAAATACCGCGAGCAGTTAAACGTTCCGGTAGCAAGGCTGAGAAAAGAACTGTAAAAGCAAGTATATGCAAAACGAAGCCGTAACAATTAACCATGTTCAGCCTGTATATTTACGGGTACCGGCAAAAATTTTCTCCTATATTTTTCATCCGCTTTTTTTGCCAACCTATGTTTTTCTCTGGTCGCTCATGCGCTTCCCGTTTGAGTTTGCGGGCATTACCGATTTGCTTTTGTTTGCCCGTAAAATAAATGTTTTTGTAACTACAGCCTTCTTTCCGGCCTTCTCTGTATTTCTTTTATGGAGGTTAAAATTTATTGAAAGCATTCTCATAAAAACACAGAAAGAACGCATTATTCCTTACATCATCACCATGATATTTTACTGGTGGATGTGGTACCTAAGCCGCAACTTTACCGATCAGCCGCTGGTATTAAAATTCTTTTACTTCGGCATTTTCCTCTCCACCGTTTTCGGGCTTATTTTAAACAGTTTTTTTAAGATAAGCATGCACGCTATGGGCGCAGGTGGTGTGCTTGCCTTTATGGTTATTACCTGTTTTTATTACCATAGCTACCTCGGTGGCGATATTGCCATTGTAACGCTACTTACCGGTCTCGTTTGTACCAGCCGCCTGCTACTCAGCGACCATAATAATTTTGAAGTTTACACCGGTTTGCTCGTAGGCATCGGCTGCCAGTTAATTGGTTATTTGGTAGGTAGGTAATTATTTTTCAATACAATTTTTGGGGCCGGGCATTTGTTTTTCATAGCGTCCCGGTTGCGTCGCACACTTGTACCAGAAAATAAGTTTCATCAGTTCACAAGTTCCCTGGCTCATAAATTTTAAACTACAGTTTTGCATTTAACTTGTGAACTATGGAACACGTAAACTTGCTGCATAACTTGCCAAAGTACAAGAGTGCGACGCAAGGACCGATGACCAATGATTTACAGCCCGGTACAAAAAATTCTGATTAAAAATGGCGGCTGTATAAAATTTACCCTGTTTCTGTTACCTTTGCGCCCGACAGAAAATTACAGGCATCAAGCTGCAGCAACAACCAGCGCGAAACCTGAAACCTGAAACATATACATACTATGGCTGGTCAGTTAAAAGAAGTACGTAACCGCATTAAATCTGTACAGAGCACACAGCAGATAACCAAAGCAATGAAAATGGTAAGCGCTGCCAAATTACGCCGTGCACAGGATGCCATTGTTCAGATGAGGCCTTATGCAAAGAAACTGCAGGAAATGCTGAGCAATATAGTAAGCAACGCCGATGGCGACCTAAGTATAAAACTTGCCGAGGATCGCACGGTTGAAAAAGTATTGCTTATTGTAATTACCAGCGACCGTGGATTGTGCGGAGCATACAACTCAAACATTGTAAAACTGGCCAAACAAACCATAGAAGACAAATATTTGGCCCAATACAAAAAAGGCAACGTGGCAATATGGAATATTGGCAAGAAGGGTTACGAAAGCCTGACTAAAACAGGCCATAAAACCGATGCCACTTATAAAGATATTTTCCTTAGCCTTACTTTCAGCAACGTACAGGCCGCAGCTCAGGCAGCTATGAAAGCCTTTGAAAATAAAGAGTTTGATGCCATAGAGGTTGTTTACAGCGAATTTAAGAATGCCGCTACCCAGGCATTTCACAGCGAGGCTTTTTTACCTATTCCTAAAGTTCAAAAGAAAGAGGGCGCAAAAAAAGCGGACTTTATTTTTGAACCTGCAAAAGAAGAATTGATTGCCGAACTAATGCCTAAAATTCTTAACACACAGCTGTATAAAGCCGTACTTGATGCTAACGCAAGTGAGCACGGTGCACGTATGACGGCAATGGATAAAGCCAGCGAAAATGCGAACGAGTTATTGAAATCATTAAAAATATCTTACAACCGGGCACGTCAGGCTGCAATTACAACCGAGCTTACAGAGATTGTTAGTGGCGCCGCTGCTTTGCAGGGATAAAAAAAATGTGCGGATGCAAAGATGTGCGAATAAACAGCCTTTAATCCGCATATCCGCACATCTTCACATTCGCACATTATGGAGTTAAGTACAATCATACCACATATAGAAGCACTGATCTTTGCCAGCGAAAAACCGCTGACAAGTCTGGAGATTGTTGAATTGATCAACAATGCCTTCGGTTTTATGGAGCAGCGCATTTCCCTTGACCAGGTAGAAAGCTGCATTGAAGGAATTTCCGAAAAATATCAAAGCGAGTTTTACCCGTTTGAAATAAGGCAAAGTGGTGGTGGCTGGCAGTTTTTAACCAAAGTGGAATTTCACAAAACACTTGCACAGCTTAACGGAGAAAAATTTCTGAAACGCTTATCCAATGCGGCTTTGGAAACCCTGGCTATTATTGCCTATAAACAGCCCATTACAAAAGGTGAAATAGAAAGTATACGTGGTGTAAACAGCGATTACAGCATTCAGAAATTACTGGAAAAAGAACTTATTGTTATTACCGGCCGCAGCGAAAACCTCCCCGGCAAGCCGCTTGTGTATGCAACTTCCAAAAATTTCATGGATTATTTTGGTATCAATTCACCGGCAGATCTTCCTAAAATACGAGAGGTACTGGCCGAGCAGTTAGTTCAGCCAACCGTTATCAACCCAAATAATTTTATAACCGAAATTGAGGAGCCAACGGATGAATCATTATTAACCGTTAACAGTAACGGCGATCTGATAATACCCGCAGAATCTATTGATGAAACATCCGGCGAAAAAAGAGAAACAGGCGAAACCAACAACGAAGAATCTAGCAATGAAAGCGAAAATCCTCCAGAATAGATAATTGTAAAGCCCTTAACCGAGGGCTTTATTTTTCTTCCAATCTCATAACGTATCTTCGAAATTATGCAGCAGCAATTATCCAAAGAACAATTAATAAATATTGCCGGCGAATTTGGCACCCCGATTTATGTGTATCATGCCGAAAAAATTGAAGAGCAGTTGAATAAATTAAAAACTGCCTTCGCAACCTGCAATGCAAAATTCTTTTACGCCTGTAAATCACTCACCAATATCAATATTCTTAAACTGATGCACCAGTATGGTGCAAACCTTGATTGCGTAAGTATTAATGAAGTAAAGCTGGGCCTGAAGGCGGGCTTCACTCCGAAGCAGATATTGTTTACCCCCAACTGCGTAGACTTTGAAGAAATAGAAGCAGGCAAAGTTTTGGGTGTGCACATCAATATAGATAACATTTCTATCCTGGAACAGTTTGGTAACAAGTTCGGAAATAGCTACCCTGTTTGCATCCGTCTTAATCCACATATTATGGCGGGTGGCAATTTTAAAATTTCAACAGGCCATATAGATAGTAAGTTTGGCATCTCCATTCACCAGATGCGGCATATAGAAAGAGTGGTAAAAACTACCGGTCTTCATGTTGCCGGATTGCACATGCATACAGGCAGTGAAATAAAAGATGTAAATGTATTCCTTCAGGGTTTGGAAGTAATGTTCGAAATGGCCCGCCATTTTCCAAAACTTGAATTTATTGATCTCGGCAGCGGTTTTAAAGTGCCTTACTCCGGTGAAGACTATTCAACCGACGTTAATATGCTCGGCGAAAAACTTTCTGTCGCCTTCCAAGAATATGAAAAAGAAAACGGCAGAAAATTAGAAGTGTGGTTCGAACCTGGTAAATACCTGGTAAGCGAGTCTGGCTATTTTATTGTAAAAGCAAATATAATTAAGCAAACAACAGCTACAGTTTTTGTAGGCGTAAACAGCGGCTTTAACCATTTAATACGCCCCATGTTTTACGAAGCTTACCACCGCATTGAAAATATAAGCAATCCCAATGGAGCCGAACGTATCTACACCGTTGTTGGCAATATTTGCGAAACGGACACATTCGCCTGGGACCGTAAATTAAATGAAGTACGTGAAGGTGATTATTTGGTTTTTTACAACGCCGGCGCTTACGGTTTTGAGATGAGCAGCAATTTCAACAGCCGCCTGAAACCCGCAGAAATACTGGTAAAAGATGGTAATGCTTATCTAATTAGAAAGCGCGACGAGTTTGCAGATCTGCTCCGCAACCAGGTAGAAATTTTATAAGTTTGTAGTTAATTGGAGCGGGGAATAATTAGGAACCCGGCATTAATTTTTCATAGCATCGCCTGTTGCGTCGCACTCTTGTACTGTATAGTTTAGAGGAGCAAAACCAAATTATTGCAACGGTTAAAACTCTTGCTGAGATTAAATAAAAGTTTAAAACCTTAAAATTCCTTTTCGGGAGAAACAGGGCATGATCGAAATACGCAACATAAAAAAATCTTTTGGCGACCGTGTAATACTCGACGGCATCAGTGCCGTAATGGACGCCGGTAAATGCAACCTTATTATTGGTAGTAGCGGCAGTGGAAAAACCGTGCTAACCAAATGTATGGTTGGTTTATTTAAACCAGATGCAGGCGACATAACCTACAGCGGCGAAAATATGCTCGCTATGAATAATGAACAGCGCAAAATGCTGCGTCAACAAATAGGTATGCTCTTCCAGGGTTCTGCATTATTCGATTCAATGACGGTGGAACAGAACGTCATGTTCCCGCTCGATATGTTTTCATCGCTCAGTCATTCCGATAAAAAGAAACGTGCCAGGGAAGTACTCGACCGTGTAGAGCTGAAAGATGCCCACAAAAAATACCCCGCAGAAATAAGCGGCGGTATGAAGAAAAGGGTTGGTATTGCAAGGGCAATTGTACTAAACCCCAAATATCTTTTTTGCGATGAACCTAACTCCGGCCTCGATCCGCAAACATCGCTGGTAATTGATAAACTTATTAAAGAGCTTACCCGGGAATTTGATACCACCACCATTGTTGTTACCCACGATATGAACAGTGTAATGGAAATTGGCGATCATATTATTTACCTCTATGACGGGAAAAAAGAATGGGAAGGCACCAATAAAGAAATTATTTTCAATGATAGTGAGAAGTTGAACCAATTCATTTTTGCATCGGAATTTTTACAGGATGCAAAAGACATGCGTATGCTTGAAATGAAGGGCAAAATTTCCAACGACCGCAATATGGACGACCTGCTGAATTCGCCTACCGCACTTGATAAGGATTTTAAATAGAAAATTTTTTCAGCCAAAGTATTTGAACCACAAAGTTGCACAATGCCTTAGTGATGATCGGTAAAACAGGCAAAGCAGTAGTGGAATCCATTATTGGCGTCCAACGTGATCCCGAAAACTTTCTGCTGATGATAGATTACCATATAACGGCAGACCGCTACACCATCCTCTGTTAAAAAGAAAAAGACAAAAACTATCCAAAGTTTAGTGTGCGCGAATATTTCCAAACGATACATGGAGTGGATGGGCCGGCTATATATGGCATCAGTGAAACAGGTAGCCTTGAAATACTTGCAGAAACAGAAACAGACTTTAGTAAATAAGAAAGTGAAGCACATTTTAGATCATGGCTCAACCTATGCCCAAACAATAAAATATCCGGAGGTAAACTGATCAGCATTAAACTCATGAAAAAGAAAACCAATGTAGCCAGCCGGGCCTTCAGGCATGCTGCCAATGCATAACAAAAAAGCGATTACTGGTTGGGCGATTACTTTAGGAGAATGAAGACAACAGCAGTACAAAAATCTGCCATCCTGGCCACTGCCGGTAAACTAGTAACCATCTATTATAAGATGGTTAGACACAAACAAGACTTTAAACCGGTAGACCTTGTACAATACCAGCAAGACTATAAGAAAACTAAAATTGCTTACTTTGAAAAAACACTAAAAGAACTTAAAATGGAGATCGCTTAAAATACAGTTGTATAGAAGTGCAACGCAACATAAGTTCTATCAAGGCATCAAAAGCCGGGCTCAAAAAATTATTTAATAGAGTAAGTTTCTTCTATCCACCTTTTCATGCCACCATCCAAAGAATACACCTCAGATAAAGGATGGATTTTCTTAAACATTTTTACAGCCTCAGCGCTGCGTTTACCGGATGCGCAATAAAAAACAACGGGCTTATTTGTTTGAATTTTGTGCAATTGATTGGGTAATTCAATGATGGGAATATGTTCGCCGCCAATATTAAACTGGCTTCTTTCTTCAATGGTTCTTACATCGATGGCGTAATAAATATTTTTGTCTAATGCACCTTTTAAAGTTGCGATTGAAATAACCGGAACATTTGATGAAGGCTGAATAGAAATAATATTTGTTTTACTTACGCTGCCAATTTTAATGATTCTGCTTTGCAAAGTTTGTGCATCGAATATTAAAATTTTGCCTGCCACAAAATCACCAATGCCAGTGATATATTTAATCACTTCATTGGCCTGCATGCACCCGATGATGCCTGCCAATGTAGGAATAACGCCACCTTCAGCGCAGTTGGGAATTTGTGCGGCCTCTACATCGGGAAATACATCGCGGTACTTGGGCGTTCTTGTTCCATCTTCATTTGCCATGTTCCAAATAGCTATCTGGCCTTCGTATTGGTAAATGGCACCATATACCAAAGGCTTATTCAGCAATACACAGGCATCGTTTATGAGATACCTTGTTTCAAAATTATCGGTGCCATCGAGAATGATATCGAAGTCTTTTAAAATATCTAAAGCATTATCAGAATTGATCCTTGATTCGATGGAAACAATGTTGATCTGTGGATTTTGTTGTCGTAATTTTTTTGTTGCAATGAGTACTTTCTTTTTACCAACTTCAGCAGGTGTGTATAAAATCTGGCGGTGAAGGTTGCCAATAGAAATGGTGTCATCATCTGCAATGGCCAGCGT